>JAVVEZ010000089.1:0-13428 GCA_032250895.1 Pseudomonadales bacterium
AGTATACGCTTTTTCAGCTCTGGCGCGTTATCAGCTTCCGTAAATAAGGTTGCTTTTTCTAGTACGCTCTTAAGCAATAACTCATCAGCTGCCATTACCGCTTTTTGTAGTTTAATAATCTCAGATGGCTTTTCAGCATTGAGTTGCTCTTCAGTTTTCTCGAAAAAAATATCTTTTAGCACTTGCAGTCGCTGCTCTGCATTTTGTAAATTCCAGTCTTTTAGACGAGTTGTTGCCCCAAAAGTTTGTGTGGTGTGAAGCACCAGAACACCATATTGAGTATGGTTAAACTCTGGTGCCAACCAGTTTTTCAGGGTTTTCCAAAGGTTTTCGTGGTGGTCAGTCAGTGGAGCGGTGTAATCTTTCACTTCGGTTTGTGTTGACCGTGCCGCACCTGGCACAAGCAAACTAACATCGCCGTCTTTTTCGAACCAAACAGACTGGCCGTCCTCAAGCGAAAAGCACTTATCCAAGCCAATCAGGACTTGGTAGTGAAATGCTAAGGCCGTTGTTATGGCTGCGTTTTTAGTTAATGCACCACTCATACTATTAGAGCTCCTGATTTTTTTCAGTCACAGCCATTAACCTGTCGAAAATATCTTACCGGAGAAGGCCTTTTCAGGATAAGTTGAAGCAAGATTTCTGCGGTACTTTTCATAGCTTCAAATTCTCCAGGCTGGGAAATAACTGCTGCATAAGGCCTTTTTTGTGGGCCTTGAGAGCGTCCAGTTTTTCTGTCTGCGCGGCGATCAGTGCATCGAGGGAAGATAAGCAGTCGGCGACTTTTTGTTGTTCTTCTGGCTCAGGGTAATAGACAGGAAGTTTTTTTATTCCCGCAACTGTTAGTTGTTGTTGTGCGTTTCCAAACGCCATATTTTCTATATGCGTAGTTAATGGCGCTGACTTGCTGGATGCGTACAGATAATCTGTGGCTAGCGTTGAAGACACCCGCAATATAACCATTCCAGAATTGATACGTATGTTGTCATAAGGAATGTCTTCAGAAAAATATGCAAACTGCCCAACCGATCCTCGCGTAGTCAATACAACGTCATTGCGCTTAAGCTTACCTTTTCTCAATGCTTCATCTTTCGATTTCTCAATAAACTGAAGTTCGGAAAATTTAAATCCATTTTTTGTCACATTTTTAGCGCTAAGGAATAGACAGAATCCTGACTTGCTAAACTCATCAGACTTTGGGTAATTAACTCCCCTATCGCCGTCAATTACATCGACCAACTCACCAAGTGTTTTAACAGCCCACTCCCCCGCATCCCGAAACTCGGGAAAGCGCAGGCGGGGGACGGTTTCGCCGACCCGGGGGAAGAGTTGTTGCATCAGGCCTTTTTTATGGATAAGGAGGGCGTCGATTTTTTCCACCTGCGCAGCGATCAGTGCATCGAGGGAGGAGAGGCAATTGGCGATTTTTTGTTGTTCTTCGGAGCCAGGCACAGCAAGGGTGTATTCCTTCATCAAGGAAACATCTCCCCTCGGCATCTTTACACCCTTTGCTCCCTTCATTACATGGTCTATGAAAGAATCACTTTTCAGCAGTGAGGACAAAAATGGTTTCTCAACCCCGCCCATTGGTCGTACGACAATCACATCGTTCGATGCAGCTCCTTTACTGTCTGCTACCCAGATTTTTTTTAAATATGGACGGATATTGGCGATTAATATGTCTCCTGGTTTATAGCTTGTAAATGAACCAGAAGGAGGGAGCTTAGAGGCGCCTTTTTTGCCGGCAAAATCTGGCAATATATTTTCTGTGCTGACATAGCTATCGAGTACGAGGTCACTTAACGGCAACCGTTTCTTAACAAAGCTTGAAATGTCTTTATCACCAAGATTCTTAATTTTCCACTCCCCCGCCTCCTGAAACTCAGGAAAGCGCAGCCGTGGTACCAATACTTTCTTATCACTTTCCACTGTTTTACTCATACGCCGCCAATCCCGATATCTCCCGCCCCTGCGCCTGCTTCTTTAAAAACGGCACCAGCTCTTCCATCAATGCCAGCTCCGCCTTGCTGCGCGCCTTCCAGCCCAGCGCCAGCGGTTCAAACAGGTCACTCAGCTGTTCACCGTCGAAGATCATACGGTCGAGGATGGCGGTGACAAAGGCCTTCAGATTGTCCGGTGCCAATCCGTGCCGCTCGGCCAGGGCATTCAGTTCACTATCGGCCTTTTGGGACTTGAAGCGTTGGTAACCATCGCGGATATCCTGCTCTTTCAAGCCTTCGCCCGCTTGCAGGCTGTTGATGTAGGCGATGATGTCATCGCGCTCGTCCATCAGGTTGCTGGTGGCAGTCAGCATATTTACCAGTTGCTCGCGGCTCATGCTTTGTTTGCCGGGTTGCTCCTGACTGAAGCGGGCGACCAGGCCCATGATGTAGTCGTAGTCGATCAGCGCGGAAGAGAACAGTACAAACTCGAAATCCAGTTGTTCGAGGTCTTCCTGTACATCGCCGGCGTTCTCTCCATCAAAGGAGCCGTCTTTGCCCTGCTGGGCCTTGAGGCGCTGGGCGGTTTCCAGGTAGGCGCTGCGCAGGGCACGCAGTTCGTCTTCGGGCAGCAGGGTGTTGATGGCCTGCTGTTGGGTGGCGTCCAGGTCGGTGTACTGGTCGAGCTGGGTTTTCAGGCGCTGTACTTCCTTGAAGTGCTTGATGAATTCAATGCGCGCGGTGTCACCCTTGAGGTTGTAGGCGCCTTCCGGCTCGCAGATCTTGCCACTCTCTTCAATGCTTTGTGTGTCGTCATTTTGCGCCTGCAGTTTCATAAATTGCGCCATGGCCGCTACCGCTTGCTGGTACTTGTCGATGACCTTGGGTGCCGGATCCACCAGCCAGATTTCCCGTGAGCGGGCGGCATCTTCGCCGGAGAACAGGGCGATGGCCTCGTCCACGCTGTCTTGCTGGCCGCGAAAGTCGAGAATGTTGCCGTAGGGTTTGGTGTCGTTGAGCACGCGGTTGGTGCGCGAGAAGGCCTGGATCAGACCGTGGTGTTTGAGGTTCTTGTCCACATACAGGGTGTTGAGGTATTTGGAGTCAAACCCGGTGAGCAGCATGTCCACCACAATGATGATGTCGATCTTGTTCTTGTGTGGGTAGTCGCTGTTGGGGTATTTCTGGTCCTTGATGCGCTTTTGCACATCCTGATAGTAGAGGTCGAACTCGTTGATGTTGTGGTTGGTGCCGTACTGCTGATTGTAGTCGGCGATGATCTGCTTGAGTGCAGCCTTCTTCTGCTCCGGGTCCTGCAGGTTGTCGGCTTTTTCCTGGGGCAGGTCTTCCTGCAGTTGCTTCACGTCTTTGTTGCCTTCGGCCGGGGGCGAGAAGACGCAGGCAATGTTGAGTGGTTGAAAGTTCAGTGAAATAAAGTCCGGGTCTTCGGCTTGACGCTCGGCTTGCACCTGCCTGAAGCGCTCGTAATAGGCAATGGCGTGGTTGATGGAGGCAGTGGCCAGGATGGCGTTGAAGCGGCGCTGGCTGCTGGCAGCGTTGTGTTTGTCCAGAATGGATTCGACTACTGCCAGTTGGGTCACTGCTTCATCAGGTTTGGCCTTTGATTTGCCTTTGCTGTCTTTGGCCTGCGCCGCTTCCGGTTTGAAATAGTCGATATGAAAACGCAGCACGTTGCGATCATCGATGGCGTGGGTGATGGTGTAGGCATGCAGCTGCTTTTCAAAGATCCTTTCTGTGGTGGTATAGGTGCCGACGGCGTTGGCTTCCTGATCGGAGTCGCTGCTACCCTCAAACGTTCTATAGCTGGCATTGGCATCAAAAATGGGGGTGCCGGTAAAGCCGAAGAGCTGGGCCCTGGGGAAGAAGGTCTTGATGGCTTTGTGGTTTTCGCCAAACTGGGAGCGGTGACATTCGTCGAAGATGATGACGATGCGCTTGTCACGTAAGGGAGCCAGGCGCTCCTTGTAGGTGAGTTTGCCCTTCTCCTTGTGCTGTTGGGCTTTTTTGCTGCTTTCATCCAGCGCCAGGCCCAGTTTCTGGATGGTGGTGACGATGACCTTGTCAGCGTAATCCTCCGAGAGCAGGCGCCGCACCAGGGTTTCGGTGTTGGTGTTTTCCTCCACGCAGCCTGCCTGGAACTTGTTGAACTCCTCGCGGGTCTGGCGGTCGAGATCTTTGCGGTCCACCACGAACAGGCATTTTTCAATGTCCGGGTTGTCCTTGAGCAGGGTGGAGGCCTTGAAGGATGTGAGTGTCTTGCCGCTGCCGGTGGTGTGCCAGATGTAGCCGTTGCCCCGGTTCTGGTGGATGCAGTCGACAATCGCCCTGACCGCATAGATCTGATAGGGCCGCATCACCATCAGCTTTTGCTCGCTGGCCACCAGCACCATGTAGCGACTGATCATCTGGCCCAGGGTGCACTTGGCCAGAAAGGCCTCGGCAAAGTCGTCCAGATGGGTGATCTTGCGATTGTCTTCGCTGGCCAACTGGTAGATGGGCAAGAAGCGCTCATCGGCGTTAAAGGCAAAGTGCTGGCTGTGGTTGTTGGTAAAGTACCAGGTATTGCTGCGGTTGCTGACGATAAACAACTGCATGAAGCACAACAGCGTATTGGCGTAACCGTTGCCGGGGTCATTTTTGTAGTGAACGATCTGCTCCATGGCCCGGCGCGGGTTCAGCCCCAGGGTTTTCAGCTCGATCTGCACCAGCGGCAGGCCGTTGATCAGCAGGATCACATCATAGCGGTGGTGGCTGTTGTCGGTGTTGATGCGCAGTTGGTTGACGACCTCGAAGTCGTTCTTGCACCAGTCCTTCAGGTTGACCAGCATGTAGTGCAGCGGGGTGCCGTCCTCGCGCTGGAAATAGCCGTATTCGCGCAGGGTCCTGGCGGCCTGGAACACATCGGCGTTGATGATTTCGTCGCGCAGGCGGGCGAACTCGGCATCGGTCAGGCGCACATGATTGAGCGTCTCGAACTTCTGACGGAAGTTCTGCTCCAGCGTGACCTTGTCGCGGATGTCCGGGCGGTGGGTGTATTTGAGCTCAGTGAGCTTGTTGATCAACAGCTGTTCGATGTCGCTTTCTTTCTGACTCATCCCTTATCTCTTTTTTAAAGAAATCACATCGAGTCCACCTCACTGGATCAAATGTTTCATATTGTTTTGTGAAAAGCAACTCTCAAACGACGATGAGGTCGAGTCCCTGAGGGCGCAGAGGCTCAGGTAAGACGCCATCGGGAAATCGCTTGGGCTCCTGGCTTTCAAGTGCTCTTGTCCAGATAACGCAAATCCAGCGTGTAGGGTCGTTCCGGATGGGGTTTTTCGGCGCGCACGTCCAGAGTGCCCTGCAAATGGCCGAAGGAGGAGAAGCGTGCGACACGTCTGGCTTCGGCGACGTTGGCATTGACCGGGAAGGTCTCGTAGCTGCGGCCGCCGGGGTGGGCGACGTGATAGGTGCAGCCGCCCAGGGAGCGGCTGTTGACCGTGTCCACGACATCGAAGACCAGCGGCGTATGCACGCCGAGGGTGGGATGCAGTGCGGAATGAGGGGCCCAGGCCTTGTAGCGCACGCCGCCGACATATTCGCCTTCGCGGCCGGTGGCCTGCAGGGGAATCTGGCGGCCGTTGCAGCACAGGATCAGGCGGTCGCCGGTCATGCCCTGCACACTCACCTGCAGGCGTTCCACCGAAGAATCCACATAACGTGCGGTACCCTGGGCCGAGCTTTCTTCTCCCAGCACATGCCAGGGTTCAATGGCACTGTGGATATCCAGTTGCAGACCGGCGACATGAAATCTGCCGTAGTGGGGAAAGCGGAATTCCTGAAAGGGCAGGAGCCAGTCCAGCTCAAATGGGTAACCGGCATCATTGAGGTCGGCGACCACCCATTTCATGTCTTCCCAGACGAAGTGGGGCAGCATGAAGCGATCATGCAGCTGGCTGCCCCAGCGGGTGAAGGGTTCTTCATAGGGCTGCTTCCAGAACCAAGCCACCAGGGAGCGGATCAGCAACATTTGCACTGCGCTCATGCGCCAGTGGGGAGGCATCTCGAAGTTGCGGAATTCCACCAGGCCCAGGCGGCCGCTGGCGCTACCGGGGGAGTAGAGTTTATCGATGCAGAATTCGGCGCGGTGGGTATTGCCGGTCAGATCGATCAGGAAATTGCGCAGAATCCGGTCGATCAGCCAGGGCTTGTCGGTCTCGCCCCGGGGGAGTTGCTGCATGGCAATCTCCAGTTCGTAGAGGTTGTCATCCCGGGCCTCGTCCACGCGCGGTGCCTGACTGGTGGGGCCGATGAACTGGCCTGAAAACAGATAGGACAGACTGGGGTGCTTCTGCCAGTAGCGCAGCATGCTGGCCAGCAGTTCGGGTTTGCGCAGAAAGGGACTGTCCACGGCTTCGGCCGCCCCCAGCGTGACATGGTTGCCACCGCCGGTCCCGGTGTGGCGACCATCGAGCATGAATTTTTCGGTGCCCAGCCGGCATTGGCGGGCGCGTTCGTAGAGTGGTTCGATGATGGCCAGCAAATCATCCCAACTGGCCGCCGGATGGACATTGACTTCAATGACACCGGGATCCGGCGTGATCATCAGCTTTTTCAGACGTGGGTCACGTGGTGGCTCGTAGCCTTCGATGATGAGTGGCTGGCGCAGTGCCGCCGCGACCTTCTCGATTCTGGCCAGCAGATCGAGATAGTGTTCCAGGTGTTTCAGGGGCGGCATGAAGACATGCAGTTTGCCCTTGCGCACTTCGACACACAGGGCCGTATGAATGATTTTGTCCGAGACATTTTTTGGATTTTTTTGGCTGCGTTTTTTGACAGCGGGATAGGCCAGTGCCTCCCGGGCAGCAAAGGGGTCCCGGGCAAATTCTGTTTCCTTGTCCGCCTCGGCCGTCCAGGGCAGGCTGTCCAGCGGCAGACGCAGGCCCATCGGAGAATCGCCCGGCAGCAGGAACAATCTGCCGCGCCGCAGCGGCCAGGCGCTGGTGACCCAGCCTGCCCGGGTCTTTGCATCAGACCAGCTCAAGGGCAGCGTGAAGCCCACCTGGGTGTCAAGGCCCTGGTCGAAAACGGCGAGCAGCCGGGCGCGCTCCTGGGGGTCCAGCAGTTTGCTGTCACTGACGTCGACGTTGCCGGGCAGAGAGCCTTCGCGGCGCAGATAAAAATCCCGATCTTCATAGCCGGGCAGAATGTACTGTGCATCCAACTCAAGCTCCTGACAGAGCTGATGGATGAATTTTTTTGCAGCAGCCTTGTCGGTTTGTTTCTTGTCCTGAGGGTTGGCGAGCAGGCTCTGATCATGCCAAAGTGTTTTCTTGTCGGTGCGCCAGTACAGTCCCAGGGCCCAGCGGGGCAACTGTTCGCCGGGATACCATTTGCCCTGGCCGTGATGGATGAAACCCTGCGGGCCAAACTGTTCTTTCAGAGACAGCAGCAGCTGGCCGGCCAGAGCCAGTTTCTTTTCACCCAGGGCGCCGGTATTCCATTCCTCTCCTTCCATATCATCGATGGAGACAAAGGTGGGTTCTCCTCCCATCGTGAGCTTCACCTTGCCTTGTTCCAGGTCTTCGTCGACAGCCTTGCCGAGGGCATCGATGCGCTGCCATTGCAGGTCGGAATAGGGTTTGGTGACGCGCGGATCTTCGTGAATGCGGCGCACCGTATTGCTGTAGTCGAAACTGACTTCGCAGGGGCTGGTAGCGCCGGTTACCGGCGCGGCACTGCCCGGGTCCGGGGTGCAGGCCAGCGGGATGTGACCTTCGGCGGCAAACAGGCCCGAGGTCGGGTCCAGCCCCACCCAGCCGGCACCGGGCAGATAGACCTCGGTCCAGGCATGCAGGTCGGTAAAGTCGGCCTCGGGACCGGAAGGACCATCGAGGGACTTGATGTCGGCAGTGAGCTGCACCAGGTAACCCGACACGAAACGCGCCGCCAGACCCAGATGGCGCAGAATCTGCACCAGCAACCAGGCGCTGTCTCGGCAGGATCCGGACTTCAGGCCCAGGGTGTCCTCGCAGCTTTGCACGCCGCTCTCCAGGCGGATCAGATAGGCGACATGCTGCTGTAATTGACTGTTGAGTGCCGCCAGGAAATCAATCGTGACCTGCTTGCCGAGATCAATGGTTTTCAACCACTGCATCAACAGGGGGCCCTGCTCCCTGATATGCAGATAGGGCGCAAGATCTTTCTTTAATTCGGTGTCGTATTGAAAGGGAAAATGCTCAACTTTTTCTTCCAGAAAAAAATCGAAGGGATTGATGATGGTCATGTCGGCGATCAGTTCCACATCCAGCACCAGGGCCTTGGCGCGTTCCGGAAAAACCAGGCGCGCCAGATAATTGGCAAAGGGGTCCTGCTGCCAGTTGATGAAATGGGTTTCGGGGCTGACTTTCAGTGAATAGGATTCAATCGGCGTGCGGCAGTGTGGCGCTGGACGCAATCTCACCACATGTGGCATGATGCTTGCCAGTCTGTCAAAACGATAAGCGGTGTGGTGTGCGATGGCTATCTTGATTGCCATAACTGTGAGTAGCCTTTTTAACATATGAATATAGATTGGAAATCATACCACCCCGGCGCTTTCTATGACGAGCTAATTAGTTCGCCGGGACACCCCAGAAAAATTGCCAGAGTGCTGGCCAAATACCTTTCCTCACTGACTCATGAAGACCTGAAACTTCGCAAGGTCTCTGTTGATCTTGCGATCAAAAGCATGGGCATCACCTTCACGGTCTACAGTGAGGCCGGCAATATCGACCGGGAATGGCCCTTCGATATCATCCCCAGAATCATTGCAGCAAAAGAATGGGCCGTTGTCAGCAAGGGGCTCGAACAACGCTTGCGGGCCTTGAACTGCTTCATTCATGATGTTTATAACGAAGGCAAAATTCTTCAGGACAAGGTCGTGCCCCGGGAATTGATTGCCAACTCGGCAAATTTCCGCAAGGAATGTGTCGGCATGTCACCCCTGCACGGGGTTTGGGCGCACATCTGCGGTACTGACCTGATCCGGGACAATGACGGAAAATTCTATGTGCTGGAAGACAACCTGAGAGTGCCATCCGGGGTTTCCTACATGCTGGAAAACCGCACGGTGACCAAACGGGTTTTTCCCGAGTTGTGTGAAAACTACGATATCCAGCCGATTGATGAATATCCCGGCCAGCTCTTCGACACGCTGGCATCGATTTCGCCGCGGCCGCTGGATTATCCGGAAGTCGTGGTATTGACACCGGGTATCTACAACTCGGCATATTTTGAACATTCATTCCTGGCGCAGCAGATGGGGGCAGAGCTGGTGCAGGGCAGTGATCTGGTGGTTGAGGATGAGCATGTTTTCATGAAAACCATCGAGGGTTTGTCACCGGTGGATGTGATTTACCGGCGCATCGATGATCTTTTTCTTGACCCGACTGTCTTTAATCCTGAATCCACACTGGGGGTTCCCGGCCTCATGAAGGCCTGGTTGAAGGGCAATGTCGGTCTGGCCAATGCACCCGGTGCCGGCGTGGCGGATGACAAGGTGATCTACACCTATGTGCCGGCGATGATCAAATATTATCTGGGGGAAGATGCAATTCTGCCCAATGTGCCCAGTTTCCTCTGTGTCGACCCGGCACAATGCCGGCACGTACTGAGCAATCTGGACAAGCTGGTGGTCAAGCCCGCCAATGAATCCGGAGGCTATGGCATGCTGATGGGACCGCAGTCCAGCAGGAAGGAACGCGAGGAATTTGCCCGCAGGATAAAGGCGAATCCGCGTAATTATATGGCGCAGCCGCTGATTTCGCTGTCAACCTCTCCGGTGTTGAGTGATCGCAGTATCGAACCCCGCCATATCGATCTGAGACCCTTTATTCTGCAAAGCTCCAAAACCTATGTTACGGCCGGTGGCCTGACCCGCGTGGCCATGGTGAAAGGCTCCTATGTGGTCAACTCGTCACAGGGCGGGGGCAGCAAGGATACCTGGATCGTGTCGGAAGGGGGGAAATAGCATATGCTGTCCAGTGTCGCGGAACGAGTGTATTGGCTGGGCAGATATCTCGAGCGTGCGGAAAATCAGGCCAGGTTGCTGAATGTTTATTCGGCATTGCTGTTTGACCTGCCGAGGGGGACCAATATTGGCTGGAGCACCCTGATCGATATCACCGGCAGCAATGAAGAAATCAACAAGCGTTCGCTAAATCTGGATGAGCGTTCCATTACAAGGTTTCTGATGACAGACAGCAGCAATCCCATGTCAATCTTCAGCAACCTGAGAATGGCGCGGGAAAATGCGCGCACGAGCCGGGAAGTCATCCCCTCGGAAGCCTGGGAGCATATCAACTATCTGTATCTTCATGCGAAAGACAATATTGCCGGGAATGTGAGCCGGAGCCGGCGCAATGAACTGCTCAATCAGATCATTGCCAACTGCCAGTTGATCACCGGCCTGTTGTCCGGCAGCATGAGCCATGACACGACCTATGCCTTTATTCATCTGGGCCGAAAACTGGAACGGGCGGATATGACGACCCGGATCGTGGATGTCGGTTCCATCAGTCTGTTTCCGGGTTTCGGGCACAGCAGCAAGGAACGGGCTCTGCTGGAACCCTATGAAAACGTGGTGTGGATGAGTGTGCTGCGTTCTCTGAGCGGGTATCAGGCCTATCGCCAGCGTATTCACAATCGTGTCAGCGGTGAAGAGGTCGTGCGTTTCCTGTTGCAGGACGAGCATTTTCCCCGCTCAGTCAGCTTCTGCCTCGCCGATCTCAATTTTTTCCTGCAGAAACTGCCGATGAACGAGAACGTGCAGCGTGCGGTGGCGCGTGTGCAGCGAGTCTGCAAGGTCGTGGATATCAAAGAGCTGCTGCAACGAGGTTTGCTGGATTTTATCGATGAATTGCAGATATCCATTGCCGACATTCATGAAGAGCTGACGGCCACCTGGTTCATGCCGGAGGTCGTCGAGTCCCAGAGCCAAAGTCAGGCCGCTTCCTGAACCATCGTGCTGAGCATCAGTAGACGCCACTCTTGCTGTCAGAAATCTTGTTCCAGCTTGCCGCCCAGGCCAGCGGGGGCAACTGGTTGAAGGCTTCCTTGAGTTTCTTGTCCCAGCTTTTCTTCAGCTCGCGCAGAAATTCACTGTCTTCTTCAAAACGGTGGTAGGGCTGCAGAATATAGCTGTTGGCATGGTAGAGCACGATTTCGATGGGTGGGCCGACGGTGAGATTGCTTTGCATGGTCGAGTCCATCGAGACCAGCGCGCACAGGGCCGCGGTATCCAGATCAGTCTCGGGTTTCAGGATGCGGTCGAGAATGGGCTTGCCGTACTTGCTTTCGCCCACCTGCAGATAGGGCGTGTCCTTGGAGCTGGTGATATGGTTGCCTTCGGGATAGATCATCACGATGCGGTGATGATCCGGCCCGATCTGCCCCCCCAGAATAAAGCTCGCCTCAAACCCCGACCCGGCATTCTTGTGTTTTTCCTGCTGCGCCCGGCTGACCTCACCCAGGTAGTCGGCGGCGTCGCCGATGGAGGTGACGGTATTGAAACTCAGTGGGGCATTCTCGCGGATATCCCGGCGCAGCTGCGCCATCGAGGCCTGGGTCGTTGCCAGGTTGCCGGCTGCCAGCACGACGATCTGACGCTCCGGACCCAGGTCAAAGCGTGACATCTTGCTATAGGTGCTGACCTGATCGACGCCGGCATTGGTTCTGGAGTCGGAACAGAAGACCATGCCGGCATTCACTGAGATGGCAACGCAATAGGTCATAGGGAAGGGCTAACCTGTCAGAAAAAGACTCTGGATGAAATCCTGCGGAATACTACCCGCGAACAAGGACCATGGCAATTTGTGGAGCGCCATTCTAGCTGAAAAATCACAGGGAAACCCGGAAATTGTGTGAAGCTGGAAAATTCCCTGATGAGTCCGACAGGCTCCGAGGCGCGGTTTTTCAGTCTTCAGCGCTTGTTCACGGTGTTGCGCAGCGCCAGCAGACGCCTCCTGACAGTGTCAATACCGGGTTTTTCGCTGGCTATTTCCTGATCTGACAAACCCAGCAGTTCATGCGGGAAAACCAGCCATTGGTCCGTGGTATGAAGACAATAGTCGGGTGCCCGGGAAGTCTTGTTGTTGGCGGGCTTGAAATAGGGTGTGGCCATCCGGATCGCGGGCAGTTCATCCCCATAAATTGCCGCCAATTGACGGCAAACTTCCGCCAGGCTCAGCCCCGTATCGTAGACATCATCGACGAGCAACAGTGCCTGTGCGGGTTTGAGGGCCCTGGCAATATAGTCCAGGCCGTGTACCTTGACGTCGGTGCGCGTGCCGATGCCGGTATAGGACTCAGTGCGGATAGCCATGTGATCGCAGTTGATGCCCGCAAATGCCAGAGCTTCCTGGATGGCAATGCCAACGGGCGTGCCGCCACGCCAGACGCCGATGATCAGGTCGGGCTGGAAGCCGGAGTCGATGATATTCAGGGCCAGGAGCCAGCTGTCGTCCAGCAGATCCTGGGCGCTGATGTATTTTTTTTTCATGGTCACTGACGATGAACCTGTGCTGGTGAGGCTTATTCGGAGCTTCGTAGTGTACCTCATTCTGTCATGCCGTTATGATGACCAGGCATTCAGGTGGTGTATCATGGCGGGGACGCATGATAATACAGGAGCCCACTGAAACCGGGCTTCCCCGAACCCGAGGAGCACCGGTGGAAAGCTTTAATTCCTTCCTGTTACTGCTGGACAGCTGGCTGGGTTCATCGGCGCTTTTCCCCTTCATTCTGCTCGGCGTCGGCCTGTTTTTTACGGTGTATCTCCGGTTTCCCCAGATTCGCTATTTTTCCCATGCCTGGGCGGTGGTGCGCGGCAAGTATGAGAAAGCCGGGGAGCCGGGCGACACCAGCCATTTTCAGGCTCTCAGCACGGCCCTGTCCGGCACGGTCGGAACGGGCAACATCGGCGGCGTGGGTCTGGCCATTTATATTGGTGGACCCGCCGCGCTGTTCTGGATGTGGATGACGGCCTTCCTGGGCATGGCCATCAAGCTGGTGGAGGTGTCCCTGTCGCATAAATACAGGATACAGACCGACAATGGCAGCATGGCAGGCGGCCCCATGTTCTATATGGAGCGGGGTTTGAAGATGCGCTGGCTGGCGATTTTCTTTGCTCTTGCCACGGTGATCTCCTCGTTCGGAACCGGCAATCTGCCCCAGATCAACAATATCGCCATCAGCGTCAAGGCCAGTTTCGGTATTGCCCCGGTGCTCACCGGCGCGGTACTGGCCGCCTTGCTGGGCCTGGTCATCGTCGGCGGCATAAAACGCATTGCCAGGGTCGCCTCCGCCATTGTGCCCACCATGGCCGGACTTTATCTGATCGGGGCGCTGGGCGTGATTGTGATGAACTACCAGAACATCCTGCCGTCCTTCATCAGTGTCTTCGCCAATGCCTTCAGCGGTTCGGCGGCCACCGGGGGCTTTCTCG
>JAVVEZ010000090.1:0-13196 GCA_032250895.1 Pseudomonadales bacterium
TGGACCAATGTGGGGAAGTCGCAGGCCGATTGGTTTCTACGGCGCAGGCTCCTAGTGCTGCAACCTGGAAGTAGTGGAACAAAATGAAAGTGATGGATTCGTGCCTGTGGCAAGGCGCAAGCCGCTGCTAAGGCTGGTTGCCTTTGCAAGGCTTGCAACGCTGCCACGGGTGCGAAGACGCGCTTTCATGTTTCAGTATTTCCAGGTTGCAGTACTAGGTGACACTTCCTTGTGTCAGGTCTCTTTTGGTCCAGGAGCCAACCCATCCCTGTGTCGGTTTTCAGCATAGTTCCACTTCGGGTCTCATGCCAATTTTCCGAAGCCATGGTTTAACAGAAGCCATGGTTTAACTCGACCCCTGGGAGCGCACAAGATAGAATCGGCCTTGTTTTCCAACCGATTGCCACCAATACGGACATGCAGATTTTTCTTACAGCTCTTATTCTCGGTCTGCT
Source organism: Pseudomonadales bacterium (assembly GCA_032250895.1). Classification (GTDB taxonomy): domain Bacteria; phylum Pseudomonadota; class Gammaproteobacteria; order Pseudomonadales; family Pseudohongiellaceae; genus JAVVEZ01. Next base: position 456 of record JAVVEZ010000090.1, read on the forward strand.
GATCGCTTTTCTGATTCGGGAATTACACAAATTCCAGGTAAGAGCAACCCACAAGACCATCGATGAAACCACTCCCCTGCCGCCGCTCGAGCCGGCACCGGGTTCGAGCAACGAACCAAAGCCCGGTCCCCTGCCTGTTGCCTCGTCTTCAACGCTAGCCGAAACAAGCTCTCACCGCCCTGCCGGGACCTGGCAAGACAAGGTAAAAACAGCCAGAAACCAGGATGCCTATGCGCAGGCCCTGGCTCTGTGCAGCGCTCAATACCCCAAAATAGAAGCCTTTCAGCAGGCGCTGATCACGCTGCGGGCAGAAATCAAAACCCGGCGGAAACAGCAGTTGCCCATTGCCGATACTCTGTTGACGCTCTACCGGACTGCGGTCCTTGCCGACCTCTTGCGTTCCGATATGGTACTCAACGCAGACAGCAGCTCTCTGGATATGTCGGCCTTCGCCAGTGCCTGCCTGGCTGAATTCGATTTCCCCTATCGTCATATCGGCTATCAGAAGCTGCGCCTGCTCAACAAGACCGACTGCAAACGACTGGTAGAATGCTGGCAGGAGCCCGACACGCACCGCCATGCCGATGAGTTCCTGGGCAGCGACTGGTCCCGCTTTGTTGCCAGTTTTGCGGCCCGGGAGCCTGTCATGAGATCCTGACATGACCCCTCTGGCCAACTCTGGCATAATTTGCCACTGTGCAGCCAACATCAAATTCAGGCCCAATCGCTGTTGACCTGATCCTTATTCAAGAACGCCCGTAGTGACCTTATGCAGGATAGACGAAAGACCAAGCCCGATACGCGGATTCCCCCGGATCTTCTTGCCCAGGGCAAGACCCAACTGGAAGCTGAAATCAAAATCATCGAAGGCTGGCTCGCAGACCTCGAGGGGACCCGGGATGACAATTCCGAATCAGCAGCCGCCAAAAAATCCTATAACGACATGTTGCAGAGCCGCAGGGAACTGCTGAGTACGCTCAACAGACAGTAAATCAAGCGAGGAATATCACCATGCTGTCCACATCCCAGGCAAAGCTCATGCTGAGCCTTCAGGCGAACATGAACGCCCGCATCAACGCCGCCTGGATAACCGCCGGCTATCCCTATTTGCGGGCGGTGGTGGTGGAGGGAGCGGAAGCCATGGAACATCACGGCTGGAAGTGGTGGAAAAAACAGGCCTGTGATCTGGAACAGCTGCGTATGGAACTGGTGGATATCTGGCATTTCACCCTCTCTCACATCCTGCTGGAAATGGGTGGTGATGACGAGCGGGCCCTGGCCCTGTTGCTGACTCTTTCGGCGCCGGGAACACTTATAGAGTTCGATAATAAAACATATAATATCAATGAGTTGGACACTATATCAAAACTTGAACTTAACATAGGGCTGGCCAGCGCCAGACGCATCAGCATCCCACTTTTTGAGGCGCTTCTGAGTGATTGCCAAATGGACTGGAACGAACTCTTCTGCCAGTACGTCGGGAAAAACGTGCTGAACTTCTTCCGCCAGGATCACGGCTATCAGGAAGGCACCTACAACAAACTCTGGGGTGGCCGGGAAGATAATGAACACCTGGTGGAAATCATGACAGAGCTGGACAGCAAGACGGATGATTTTCAGCACCAGCTCTACAGCAGTCTCAAGGATCGCTATGAGACTCTTCCCTGAGCGTCAGTGACTCATAACCCGCGCTGACATCGAAAAGTTCCTCGTCAATGTTGCTCTGGCGCAGATGATGGAAGCTGGTCTGCAAGTGCTCCAGCAATTCATCGATGTTGCGATCGGCGCGCTCCATGGCGGCCAGCCGGCTGGCATTTTCACTCGCCAGTGATTCGGCACAAGCTCGAAACAGCGAGATGAACAGGTGCTCGTGTATCAGTGAGCGCAGTGTCACTGACGGGCTCATGAGTTCCGGCAGGTTCCCGCCGGGCCAGTCTATATTGCGGATTTTCTGTTGCCAGGGCTGGTCCAGCGGCAGCAGGCGCAGGTGGGTCGGCTCATAGCGATTGCCTTCCAGGGGATGATTGTAAAAGACATGGACCGACGAGCTTTCTTCCTCTGCCTGACGGATGTCGCTGTCAAGCTGAATCTGCCTGACCAGGGGCGTGATACCCTTGACGGAACCGGGTACGCCAAACAAGCCCAGCGGGACCAGATCCAGATTCTGCAGACGGGCATGCACACGTTCACCCACGGCCCAGACCCTGGGAGTGCCGGGCAATTCTGCCAGAATCCTGCCCGCATGGTTTGCCACCGCGTCATTGAACTGACCCACCAGCCCCTGATCAGAACCGAAAACGATGGCGTCGACCCGGCTCATCCCGGGTCTTTTCCCTGTTGTTTCTGTTTCGACTCTTGTCCCCGGCTGATAATGTCGCAGAGCAACACCCAGACCCAGTTCGATGGCACGGTAATAGTCAGCCAATGCACGCACCGCTTGTTCATATTGGCCGATGTTGGAAGCCGCCAGCGCCTTCATGGTGCGTGCCACCGACTGTAAATCCCCTGCGCTTTTTATTTTTCGGCGCAGGTTGATCATGCTCTCACTCATGAGCCCCCCCTGCCGAAGGTCTCTGTCCGGCGTCATCCGGAACGCCATCATGCTGGAAGGGACGCAGCGCCAGACGTGCAATATCGATGATGACCCTGCGGTCTTCGGCACTCAATTTGGCGGCAGTTTCAAAACGTTTGCAGATCTCGTGCGGAATGCTCTCCGCCGCCTGATAGACGGCCTCCTCGGCAGCTTTCATCCGTTCCAGCGCTACGCTGTCGAACAGTTTCGCGTTCAGCGCCAGCAGCAGACTGATCTGGGCAGGCACCGTCACCGGCGAGAATTCCGCTTGCTTGAGGCAGGCCCGGATGCGACGGCCGTGATCGATGATCATGCGGGAATTCTCATCCAGACGCGCACCAAAGCGCGCAAAGGTCTCCAATTCCTCAAATTGGGCATAGGCAAGCTTGAGATCGCCGGCCACGGCCCGGTAGCTGGCGCGCTGGGCCTTGCCGCCCACCCGGGAAACCGATTGCGTGACGTCGACAGCCGGCAGCACGCCCAGCGCAAACAGCGAGGGCGACAGGTAGATTTGCCCATCCGTGATGGAAATCAGATTGGTGGGAATGTAGGCGGAGATATTCTGGGCCTCGGTCTCGATGATGGGCAGCGCGGTCAGCGAGCCTCCGCCGCGTTCCGGACAGAGATGGGTCGCACGTTCCAACAGGCGGGAATGAATATAAAAAATATCTCCCGGGAAGGCTTCACGCCCGGGCGGGCGATGCAGCAACAGGGACAGTTCCCGGTAGGCACGGGCATGCTGGGTCAGATCATCGTAAACGATCAGCACGTCACGGCCATTTTCCATGAAGTATTCGGCAATGCTGGTGGCGGCGTAAGGCGCAATATAACTAAGCCCCGGCGGGTCATTGCCTTCTGTCACCATCACCACGGTATAGTCCAGGGCGCCCTGCTCCCGCAACACCGCCACTGCCTTGGCCACGGCTGAAGCACGCTGACCGATGGCGCAATAGATACAAAGCACATCCTGCCCGCGCTGGTTGAGAATGGTATCGAGTGCAATCGTGGTTTTCCCGGTCTGCCGGTCACCCAGGATCAATTCGCGCTGGCCGCGACCGATGGGAATCAACGCATCGATGGCCTTGATACCGGTTTGCAGCGGCACGGTCACCGGCGCACGGTCCATGATCGCTGCGGCAGGCCGTTCAATGGGCAGACGGGCGTCAGCAAGCACCCGGCCCTTGCCATCCAGGGGCCGGCCCAGCGGATTGATGACACGCCCCAGCAAACCCTCGCCCACGCCCACATCCATGACCCGACCGGTCCTCGTAACCTCATCACCGGCCTGCAGCTGCGCATGATCGCCCAGCAATACGACACCCACGCCCTGCTCATCCAGATTGAAGACAGTGCCTGTCACACCCCCGGGGAAATGCAGCAGCTCTTCGTAGCCGACAGCATACAGACCAGATACCTGCGCAATCGCCGTGCTTATCCGGGTGACTGTCCCCAGTTCACGCGCTGCCAGCTCGGGCACATGGCCCTCCCGTACCTGGCTGATGGCGGCAAAGGTCTGTGCAAGCGTCTGTTGGAGACTGTTCACTGTCATACTGCCGTAGCGGGCGGATCAGTGCCTGCTGCCGCTTTCTTCACAGAGGGCGTCTGCACAGAGGGCGTCTGCACTCCGGGCTTGGTCGCCACCAGCGCCTCGACCGCCTTTTCCAGGGCCGCCAGATAGCCCGCGATACTCCATGTCAGTTTTTGACCATCGCTACTCAGTTCGATGCCGCTGATCAAGGCCGGGGCCGTTTCAAAACGCAGCGGGACTGCCGTGCCGAAGGTCTCATGAAGGGCCTGTTTGATGCTCTCCTGCTGGGCCTGGGACAGATCGAAGGCACTGCGCACCAGCACCGGCCCGGAGCTGCTTTCCAGCGCATCGGCAAGGGCGGCTCTGGCGTCGGCGTCCAGTGCCCGCAGGCGACTCACCAGAACTGCCGTCATGCGTTCTTCCAGACTTGTTGCGGCCAGGTCCGCCAGGGTCTTGCGGGCAATGGCAAACACTTCCTGCCGGGTCTGAAGGCCCAGGGACTGTTTGAGATCATCGGCATCGCGCTTCAGCATGTCCTGATGCCTGTCACTCAGGGCACGCATGGCCTCCTGTGCTTCTTCGAGCAGACGCTGACGCTCCAGCTCCGCTTCCTTCTCTGCCTTCAGCAGGAGCGCCTCGCGCTGTTCGTCGAATACCTGGTTTTTATGCTGGAACTCATCGCGCTCACGCTGGGCGGCCTGTTGTTTCGCCGCTGCGTCGGCAAGCTCCGCCGCAACCCGCTGTTCCCGCGCATCAATGGCATCCAGGATGGGCTGGTAGAGAAAGCGCTTCAACAACCACACCAGAATCAGGAAGTTGAGCACTTGTGCGCCGACGGTGAACCAGTCGATCAACATGGGCTATTGTCCGGCAAGCTGGGTCAATCCCCAATTCCAGAAGGGATTGGCGAAAATGAGAATCATGGAAACCACAAAGCAGTAAATGGCCGTGGACTCGATCATCGCCAACCCCACGAACAAGGTCCGGGTGATCGTGGGGGAGGCGTCAGGCTGCTGGGCCAGCGCATTCATTGCCGTCGCCACCGCCCGCCCTTCCGCCAGCGCGGGACCCAGGGTGCCAAAGCCCGTGGTGATGCCGGCGATGGCAATGGAAACCACCGCAATGATCGTTATGCTGTCCATAATGATAGCCCTTGTTCACGTTAAAAAATTCATGCGTCAATCGGTTTTTCCGGTTCCGCAGCAGGCCGGCGGACACGGGCCGCAGCCGCAATATAGACCGCTGCCAGGATGCTGAAAATATAGGCCTGAACCATGCCGGTAAGCAGCCCCAGCACCGTCATCACAATGGGAAAAATAAAAGGTGTGATGGTGAGCAGGATGGCAAGAATCATTGCCCCGCTCATCATGTTGCCGAACAGGCGCACCGCCAGCGCCAGCGTGCGCGACACTTCACTGATGATGTTGAAGGGCAGCATGATGACGGTCGGTTGCACATAGGAGCGCAGATAGGCACGCAGGCCCTGCTGCTGAATACCGAAAAAAGGCACTGCCACGAATACACACAGAGCCAGTGCCGCCGTGGTCGACAGCGAACCGGTCGGCGGCTCATAGCCGGGAATGATCGTGCTCAGACTCGCCACCGCCACAAATAAAAAGAGGGTTCCGAGAAAACCCAGATATTGACGGGGCTGGGGAAGACCGACCTCTTCTATCTGCGTCAGTATGGCGGTCACGATGATTTCCAATAAATTCTGCCAGCGCGAACGCGTCAGCGTGTGCGAAAGCCTGCGGGTAATGAGGATGGCAACCACGACCAGCACCAACATCAGAACCCAGGTAAAAACAATGGTGGCATTCAGTTTGAAAGCGCCATATTGCCAGAAAATGATTTCATCAGGACTCAGGTGCACGAGGACCTCCCGATTCCAGCCGCATGGCAAGATCTTCCGCTGGCTTCAGCAGCCGGATCAGGACCCCGCGCGCCATCACAAAGCCCAGCAGACACAGCAGCAGGCGCGGCCATTGTCCGCCGGAAGCCACCAGATAAAACCCTGCCACGCTGAGGCCCACCCGCAACAGCAGGCTGCCCAGCATCCACAGCGCAGGCTGAGCTGAACGCAGCGCATGTTGCAGTGTCCAGTACAGCCCGCCAAAAAAAAACACGCCCAGCACGATGCCTGCCAGCCATGCCATTGCGCCTGCCAATACCTCAGTCATGTTTATCGTCCTCATCCTCGTGCATCACCCGGTCCTCCCGGGCAATCCAGAGCCAGGCGTGGAGACAACCCAGGGTAAGACCCGCCATCAACAGCGCCAGGGTCCAGGAATGTTCATCCGCATGATGCTTGTCTATCCAGATGCCAAGCCCGGTACCCAACAGGGTTGGCACCACCACCGACCAACCGATCAAGCCCATCATGCCCAAGCCAAACCATAGCCCCGATGACCTGTCGCGCCGGGCCTTGAGTTTGCGCGCCACCTGCACGCCGATCTTATCAACAAAATTCTGCTGCTCACGCCCGGACGGCGATTGTTCACGATGTTCAGTATTCATCATGGAAGCTCGCCAGGCGCCGTAAAAACCCGTTTTCCAGTTTCATCATGAGCGCACGCTGACTTTGTTCCTGCTCATCCAGACTCAGGAACTCCCGAGCCACCGTCGCATGCAATTGCTCCAGATCGGCACCACCCGTCGCCCGCCGCACCGAGACCAGGACCTCGGTTCCGGTCTTGATCAGAATACCCTCATCGATGGCCAGATAAACCTCGCCTGCCGCCTCGCTCTGGTAGAACAAAATCCCCGGGGCCAGCGCTGCAACACAGTCCAGTCGATGTGGCAGCAGCCCAAAGGAGCCTTGCGCCGTCTGTGCCACGATGCGCATCACACCGTCCAGATCAGCGAAGACCTGAAAGGGCAGCAGAATCTTAAGTTTCATGGCTGGGCTTGACATGCTCGACCTTGGCTCCCTCGGGCATAGCCGAGGAGTTTTCAAGCGCTTCAGATCTAAGTTCGTCGATATTCCCGATCATGTACAGGGCGCTTTCCGGGTAATCCTTGAATTCGTCCCGCAAAATCCGCTGACAGCCATCGAGGCTCTCGGCAAGACTGACCAGCCTGCCCTGATGCCCGGTGAACTGTTCCGTGGTGAAAAACGGCTGCGTCAGAAAACGCTCCAGACGGCGCGCCCGTGCCACCAGTTTACGATCTTCCGCAGACAATTGCTCCAGACCAAGCATGGCAATGATGTCCCGCAATTCCGTGTATTGGGCCAGAGTGCTGCGAATTTCCTGGGCCAGGGCATAGTGCCGTTCACCCACGATACCCGGTGTGATCATCTTGGAACTGGATTGCAGGGGATCGATGGCCGGATACAAGCCTTCACTGGCCCGCTTGCGCGACAACACGATGGATGCCGACAAATGGGAAAACGTGTGAACCGCCGAAGGATCGGTGAAATCATCGGCCGGGACATAGACGGCCTGAATCGAGGTGATCGCACCATTGTCCGTATTGGCGATCCGTTCCTCCAGACTCGCCAGTTCAGTCCCCATGGTAGGCTGATAGCCCAGCCGGGACGGCATCTGCCCCATCAATCCGGAAATTTCCGAACCCGCCTGAATGAAGCGGAAGATATTGTCAATCAGCAGCAGGACATCACGATTTTCCTCATCGCGGAAATACTCGGCCATGGTCAGGGCTGCGTGTCCCACACGGAAGCGGGCACCTGGCGGTTCATTCATCTGTCCAAAAAGCATGACCATGTTGGGCAACACGCCGGCATCCATCATATCCCGATAGAGTTCTTCGCCCTCCCGGCAGCGTTCGCCAATGCCACAGAAAATGCTGACGCCCCGTTCCTTGCCAATCATATTGTGGATGATTTCGGTCAACAGAACCGTCTTGCCAACACCGGCACCACCGAGCAGACCCGTCTTGCCGCCTCGTTCCAGGGGCGCCAGCACGTCGATCAGCTTGATGCCGGTTTCAAAGACCAGGGCTTGGGTGGAACGCCGTGCCAGAGGCGGCGGAGCCCGGTGCACGGAACGCCATTGGGTATCGACGGGCACTGGCAGGCGATCGATGGTCTTGCCAAACACATCAAACATGCGTCCGAGAATCTGTCTGCCCACCTGCGTCTTCAAGGGTCCGCCGCTATCTTCGACGCTCATGCCCCGCGCCAGCCCCTGCGTCGGGGTGAGAGCGATACAACGGACCCGGTGTCGATCCAGCTGCCCCAGCACCTCGATCATGATGCTCTGCTGCGGGCCGGTCCTGAGCAGCGTATAAATCGCCGGCAGCTGCGACTCGAAATAGACATCGATGATGCTGCCCTGCACGCTCAACACCACACCCTGATTCAGGGCTGCTCCGGTGTCCTGCCGACTGTTGGATCTGTCTGTCACCCTTTCGCTCCCACAAGCCGCTGTTCCAGCTCCCCAATAAGCAGGCTATCTCAGACTGCCCGATGACAGAGAATGGCGGTCATCAACCTGAACCGGGGATTGCGTAAACTTGATCTTACTGCTGTGCCTTCAGTTCGGCGTAAAGCTGGCCAATGAAGCGGTCACGGGTGGTGCCGATCTGTTGCACACTGTTTTCGTAGGCAGCAGCAGGATTGGCGGCGATCACCTCTTCCTGGGTTTTGCCCTGCTGCACCAGCGCCGCAACCTTGTCACGCAAATCCAGGATCATATCCCGGTGCGCCACCACGGCGCTGCGATCGACCGTCGGCCCATGCCCCGGAATGATCCGGGTATCCGGTCCGGCCGTTCCGATCACCGTGGCCAGCCCCGCCAGCATGCCGGCCAGAGAGCCTCCGTTACTGCGATCAATATTCGGAAACTGAATGGAACGGTAAAAATCGCCGACCATCAGAATATCGTTATTCACAAACTGAATCAGCGTATCGCCATCAGTATGCGCGCTGGCAATGGGTATCAAGCGTACCTCTTCCCCGTTCAGATAAAGAGTGACTGTCCCATCATAGGTAAGCATCGGCAACGCCGCCGCTGGAGCCGGTGTTCCAGGCTGCCCGTTGGCACCCGGATTGGGATGCGCGAGCCGGCTGCGCAGCTGATCATGAGACAGAATCATAGCTCCCATCGCACCCAGGTTGGCATTGCCACCGGTGTGATCGCCATGCAGATGCGTATTGACCACAAAGCGTATCGGTTGCGCAGTGATAGCCTTTACCGCCGCCACGATCTTATCGGTGAGCGGCGCAAATTGGGTATCCACCATGAACACCCCGTCGGGACCGCTGAGGATCCCCGTCATGCCCCCCCTTCCTTCGAGAGTGGCGAAGTTGCTGCTGATCCGGGTGGTCTTGATCTGGACCTGATCGAAGTTCTGCCCCTGGCCGTGGGCGACTGCGCTCATCAAAATCGTGAGGAACATAGTAACAAGTGCTGATCTTTGCATGATTTTCTCCTTGCTCCGTGGGAATGGTAGACGCTGTCAGTATAAATACCTGCTACAGCGCTTGCCATCTTTCATTTTACGGGTCTGCGCAGCAAGAACACCATCGGCGCCGAAGTCATGACGATCCACATCATCAGTTTGAAATCATTGACATAGGCTATCGTAGCGGCCTGACGGGTGACTTCGGCATCCAGCATCCCCAATACGCCGGACGCGTTGCTGCGCAGCGCATCCGGCACCTGCTGCCAGCTCAGGCCCAGAGAGAACGGGGTAAGATTTTCTGTCAGGTACGCATGATTGACCTTGATGTTCTTGCTTAGCGTACCAATCACCAGGGATATCCCTATGCTGCTGCCCATATTCCGCGAGAGGCTGAATACGCCGGCCGCTTCCGCCCGATATCTTGGGTCGAGTGTCGAATAGGCAATGGTGCTCAGGGGCACGAAGATAAGACCCAGCCCGAAACCCTGCGCGGCCCCCGTCCAGATGATAGCGGCAGGAGGCACGTAGGTGGTAAAAGCTGTCATCGCCTGCAGGGATACAGCAGTCAGGGCCAGACCGAACAGAATCAAAAAGCGGGGATCAATGCGACCGGCAAGTTTGCCGACCAGCATCATCGCCAGCATGGTGCCGATGCCTCTGGGCGCCATCAGAATACCGACATCGAGCACCGGGTATCCCATCAGGTTTTGCATATACGGCGGCAGCAGCGCCATCGTCGCCAGCAGGATGATGCCAACAAAAAAAATAAACACCAGACTGGTGGCCAGATTGCGGTCGCGAAACATGGCTGGCGAAAGAAAGGGATGCCGGGACTGCCGCGTATGTATCGCATACATCCACAGAGCCGCAGCAATGATCGCGGCGTAAAAAACAATTTCTCTCGACTGAAACCAGTCGAGCTGCTCTCCCCGATCCAGCACCATCTGCGTACAACCGATGACCAGACTCAGGGTCAGAAACCCGAATTTGTCGAAGGGGCGGTCCTGGCGCGGTGAATCCGGCATGAAAATCATCAAGCCGACCAGGGCCAGAACACCCAATGGCAGGTTGATAAAAAATACCCAGCGCCAACTGTAATACTCTGTCAGGAAACCACCCAGGGTCGGGCCTAGAATCGGTCCAACCATCACTCCTACTCCCCACAAGGCCATAGCGCTGGCATGTTTCTCCCGCGGATTGATGTCAAGCATGGTGGCCTGTGACAAGGGCACCAGCACCGCACCAAAGCAACCTTGCAGAATCCTGAAAAAAACCATTTGCTCAATAGTCAGCGCCATGCCACATAACATGGAACTGAGGGTGAAGCCCGCTATGCCCAACACGAACACGTTTTTACGCCCATAGCGGCCAGCCAGCCAACCCGTGGGCAGTGTCATGATCGCAGAGGCCACGATGTATGAGGTGAGAACCCAGGTGATCTGGTCCTGGGTAGCCGTGAGACTGCCCTGCATGTGTGGCAGGGCCACGTTGGCAATGGTGGTATCGAGCACCTGCATGATCGTGGCCAGCATGATCAGGATCATGATCAAGCCACGATAGGGAACGTCCTGTGAACTACTGCTGTTCATGCTGAATCGCCGTGGAAGAATTATTCAAAGCGTCCCAAGGTCCTGATATGTCCTGTATCCACCGTAACTTCGGCACTCATGCCTGCCGCCAGGGGCAGATCTTCGTGGCTGTCCACAAACTCCAGTTTCACCATGATGCGCTGTACCACCTTGACCCAGTTGCCGGAGCTGTTCTGGGCCGGCAACAATGAAAACTCGGCGCCGGTGGCGGGCGTCACGCTGGCTACGCGGGCCTGCCAATGCTGTCCGGGATAGGTATCGATCGTTACTTCGGCGCTTTGCCCCGGACGCAGATAGGAGAGATCCGTTTCCTTGAAATTGGCTTCCAGCCAGATCCGGCTGTCATCGATCAGGCTCAGGATGGGCGCACCGGCAATGACATTTTCACCGACATGCAGGGACAGATTGACAACAATTCCGCTTACCGGCGCCCTGACCTCGACCCGACTCAGATCGAAGCGGGCTTTTTCCAGCTCAGCCAGAGCCTGACGATAACGCGGGTGCGCTTCGACTGGCTGTTGTGGATCCAGCAGGCGGGCCTTGAGCACCTGCAAGCCCTGTTGTTTGTTTTGCAGATCACTTTGGGCGCTGTCCCAATCATGTTCCGCCTGGTCATACACGGCCGCAGAAACCGAGCCCTGAGCCTTCAGCTTGCGCATGCGCTCGAGCTCTTTTTTGCGAAATTCAAGCTCCGTTTCAGCCTTGGCAATGACCAGCTTCTGATTCAGGTATTCTGCCTTGAGGCCCTCGATATCCGCCTTGGTGTCGGCCAGATTGGCTTCAGCCCTGGCACGCGCAATCAACAGCGGCTGGTCATCGATCTTGAACAGCAACTGGCCCTCGCTGACGGGAGTGTTGTCCTTGAGATCGAGTTCCACCACTCGCCCGGAAACCTCACTGCTGATGGTCAGTATCTCGGTTTTCAGATAGGCGTTGTCGGTACTCACATAACGGCCACCATGCAGGTAAAACCAGGCTCCCACTGCGGCTATCAGCAGCGGGCCAAGGATCAGCATCAGGGTGTGTTTTACGATCGAATTTTTTGCCATTGAACTCTTGACTCTTTGTCCTTGATCTTGCTCTGCCGACCCGGCTTATTCAAACGCCTGACCGGAAGTGAACTTGTTTGAAGAATGACGGGCAGGACGTGTTTCCACATCGCTGAGATTGTCCCGAATCTGCAGCAAGACCCGCAGCAGTTCAGCTTCCTGCTCCACACCTATGCCCTGCAGGGCTTTCCTGTTCAGTTTTTGCCCCAGTTTGCGCAGGGATGCCAGCATAGGTTCAGCTGCAGACGCCAGGTACACTTGCTTCGCTCGCCGATCAGCGGGATCGTCTCGGCGTGCAACCCAGCCCGCCGCCTCCAATTTATCCAGATGCCTTGCCAGCGTTATAGGTTTGATATCCATATACTGCGCCAGAGTTTTCTGCTGCACCCCATCCACACGCTGCAAATGCGCAAGCACCGACCACTGCGCCCGTGTCAACCCCAATTGCTGCGAGCTGCGATCAAAATTCCAGCGCATCAGCCGCGCCACATCATGCACGACGAAGCCCAAGCTCTTGTTAAAGTCTCTTTTCATATGGTGACTGATTATAAGCTAACTTACCAAATAACACAAAATAGGAAGGACATCCACTTTTCCCAGTCCCAGATTTCTCATCACCAATCTCGGCTCATTCGC
>JAVVEZ010000010.1:0-59127 GCA_032250895.1 Pseudomonadales bacterium
CGACAAATCAATCACTTGCGTGCTTGATTTGCGGCCGGGCCATCCATGACCCGGGCTGGCAGGCTGTTTTTCAACAGCCTGCTAAAAAAGGAAACCTGCCCATGAATGCCGTGGTTGATACCAAACAACAAATACGTGATTTTCTTGCTGACTGCTCATTGGAAGTAACCCCCGGTGGCGCCAGCAAAATTGAAAATTTCCAGGATATTCTCAGACCCGCCAGCACCGTTTTTGTCACCTTTCTGCCGGGTTCCGATTTCCAGGACACCATCAAGACCGTCAAGCGCCTGCACCAGGAAGGCATGAACCCGGTGCCGCATTTTGCCGCCCGTTCCATTCCATCCAAAAAGTTTCTGGAAGAAAACCTCATTGCTCTGCAGGCCGAGGCCAGAGTCAGTGAAGTGCTGATCATCGGCGGTGGTGTCGATAAACCCCTGGGCGATTTTTCGTGCACGATGGAAGTGCTGCGGACCGGGCTGATGCAGAAGCATGGCATCACCCGGATTGGCATTGCCGGCCATCCGGAAGGCAGCCCGGACATCCCCGAGGCGGATGTGCGCAGCTCCCTGCTGGAAAAGAACGCCTATGCAAAAGAACACCAGCTGGACATGTACATCACGACCCAGTTCTGTTTCGAAGCCGAACCGATCATTGCCTGGGACCGCCGTATCCGGGAAGAAGGCAATGAACTCCCGATTCATATCGGCATTCCCGGCCTTGCAACCATCAAGACCCTGCTCAATCATGCCCGGGCCTGCGGCATCGGCGCCTCCATGCGGGTCATTACCCGGCAGGCAGCCAATATCACCAAGCTCATGACCACGCGCATGCCCGACAAACTGGTACGGGAACTGGCCGCCTATCAGGCCAGCCACCCGGACTGTGGCATTACGCAGTGCCATTTATATCCCCTGGGGGGACTGAAGAAATCTGCGGCCTGGCTCTATGCCGTGCAGGATGGACTCTTTACCCCGAACCCGCGTGATGGTTTCAAGCTGGATATCGATATCGGCTGATGCGGGATTTGTTCAGGTCTTTGCTTTGTGCGGAAAAAAGAAAGGGCGACTTCCGTCGCCCTTCAAGCAAGGGGGAAACTGATGGCCTCGCCATCAGTGCGCACTATAGCCCGCATCCATGAAGATTGATTAAAGCTCCCGTTATCCTGACATTAAATTTCAGGGCATCTCAGAAAACTCACCTCGCCGTGGTGGCTACGGGCAGGTGAGGCTCAACAGCACAAGACTGGTATGTCTGCCGTGCACGTCAGTGCCTGCCGGGACATGCCCTGGGGAGTCCGGCGAGGAGCGCAGCGAGCGAGCGGAGCTCCCCAGCGCATGGCCTTGCTCTGAAGCGCAGGGGTGACAGCCTATGGCATCCGTTGCAGGGACTGCCCCCTCAGGCCTGCAATCAACGCGCTCAGGCCGAGATCTTGACCGGGGATGACAAGATCGGGAGCGATTTCCCGCAGCGGTTCCAGCACAAATTTGCGGCTCACGGCCCTGGGATGGGGAAGCTGCAGATCGGACGTATGGCACTGGTGTTCCTGAAACACAATAAGATCGAGATCCAGCACCCGGGCTTCGTTGAGCAGACCGGATCGTTGTCTGCCACATTCATCTTCTATGCCTTGCAATTTTTTCAGCAGTGAATGTGGTGTTTCTTGCGGAGCAGGCAGGATACCTGCGACCGCGTTGATGAAATCAGGGGAACCCGGTGGGCAGTCCAGCGCTGTCGATAGCCAAAAGGAAGACCTCAGCACAGGACCGCAGGAAAGCTCAGCCACTCGTTTCAGCGCGTAGTCGAGTGTCTGCCGGGCGTCTCCGAGGCGCGACGGCAGATTGGCGCCCAGAGCGATGAAAGCGTAGGTCTTCACGGCATCGGATGGGGCTTTTTCCATGACAGGATATCCGGGAATTCGGGCCCCTTAATGATAGCTGGCGGACAATTCATGCACGGCGTCGATAAAGACCCTCACCTTGTCCGGATCGACGTGCTGATGAATGCCATGCCCCAGATTGAAGACATGGCCATTACCCGGACCGTACTGGGCCAGGATCAGGGCCACTTCCTGCCGGATTCTTTCCGCCGGGGCATACAGCACAGAGGGATCCATGTTCCCCTGCAGTGATACCAGATCACCGATTCTGGCACGGGCCTGGCCAATATCAATGGACCAGTCCAGCCCCACACAATCAGCACCACTGGCAGCAATGATCTCCAGCCAGAGTCCACCGTTCTTGGTAAAGACGATCACGGGGACCCTGCGGCCTTCATGCTCCCGGATCAGGCCCTGAATGATTCGCTGCATGTAATACAGGGAAAAAGACTGGTAGTCATGGGGTGTCAGGACCCCTCCCCAGGTATCGAAAATCTGCACCGCCTGAGCCCCGGCGCGGATCTGTGCGTTGAGATAATCCATCACCGACAGGGCGACTTTTTCCAGCAAATCATGCATCAGCGCCGGGGTATTCATCATCATGTTTTTGATTTGCGCAAATTCCTTGCTGGCGCCACCTTCCACCATATAGGTGGCGATGGTCCAGGGGCTGCCGGAAAACCCTATCAGCGGAACCTGACCATTGAGTTCACGCCGGATCAATTTGACGGCATCCAGCACATAGGGCAGATCCCGGCCGGTTTCGACGATGGGAAGATTGTCCACATCCTGGACGCTGCGCACCGCTTTCCTGAATTTCGGCCCCTCGCCTTCGGCAAAATAAAGCCCCAGACCCATGGCATCGGGGATGGTCAGAATATCGGAAAACAGAATGGCGGCATCGAGTGCATAGCGCCGCAGTGGCTGCAAGGTAACTTCGCAGGCCAGCTCCGGATTCCTGCACAGGCTCATGAAATCACCAGCCCGGGCGCGAACTTCACGGTACTCCGGCAGGTATCTGCCTGCCTGGCGCATCATCCACACCGGCGTTACCTCCACATCCTCCTTCAGCAGGGCGCGGAGAAAACGATCATTTTTCAAGACTGCGGCGGACATGTTCGCTTCCTTCATTGTGATCCCGGCAGACTCTTATACGCCGAGGTAATCCAGCACCGCATTGGCTGCCTGGCGGCCCTCATAAATGGCCGTGACGACCAGATCGGCACCACGCACCATATCACCCCCGGCAAAGATTTTCGGGTTCCCCGTCTGGTAGGGGTAAGCACTGTCAGCTGGTGCCAGCACCCGGCCTCGCGGGTCCAGCCCAATATCAAAATCACCAAACCAGGGCGCTGGACTGGGTTGAAAACCAAAGGCGATCAGAATGGCGTCTGCCGCGATGATTTCTTCGCTGCCCGGCACAGCTTCGGCGCGTCTTCGACCCTGGGCATCGGGGTCACCCATGCGGGTCTGGACAAACCTGACCCCTGTGGCGATTCCGTTCTCAGCCACTATTTCGAGCGGCTGGCGATTGAACAGAAACCTGACCCCTTCCTGCCTCGAATTTTCAACTTCACGGCGTGAGCCCGGCATGTTTTCTTCATCCCGGCGATAAACGCAGGTCACAGAGGCCGCACCCTGCCGAATTGCGGTACGGTTGCAGTCCATGGCGGTGTCACCCCCGCCCAGCACGATGACCCGCTTGCCTTCCAGATTGACGTAGTTCCCGGCTGTCTGTTCCATGCCCATATGATGATTGGTATTGGCAATCAGATAGGGCAGGGCTTCATGGACGCCCGGCAAGTCTTCGCCGGGAAAGTCACCCTTCATTGACTTGTAGGTACCCATGCCCAGAAACACTGCGTCATATTCCTGCATGATCTGTTCAAAGCTGATGTCTTTTCCAACCTCGATACCGAGGCGGAACTCGATGCCCATGTCCTCGAAAATCCGGCGTCGCTGTATCATGACGCTTTTTTCCAGCTTGAACATTGGAATGCCGAAGGTCAACAGTCCACCAATTTGTGGATATCGGTCAAAAACCACTGGTTTGACTCCTGCCCGTACCAGCACATCGGCACAGCCAAGACCGGCTGGTCCGGCACCAATGATCGCCACTTTTTTGTCGACGGGAACCACCTTGGACATATCTGGACGCCAACCCATCGCAAAGGCGGTATCCACGATATATTTTTCGACATTGCCAATGGTGACGGCGCCAAAACCATCATTGAGTGTACAGGCCCCTTCGCACAAACGGTCCTGTGGGCAGATGCGGCCACAGACTTCCGGCAGGGTATTGGTCTGGTGACACTGTTCGACCGCTTCCAGAATGTTGCCTTCGGCCACCAGCTTCAGCCAGTTGGGAATATAATTATGGACCGGACATTTCCATTCGCAGTAAGGATTGCCACATTCCAGGCAGCGCTCTGACTGCTCGGCAGCTTCAGGTTTTTCAAACTGATTGTAGATCTCCACAAATTCCACTTTGCGGATCTCCGCCGGCTTCTTCTCCGGGTCACGCCGAGGGGTTTTGACAAACCTGAAATTGTCTTTGGTTTTTACAATGATTTCTGACATGTTGACCACTGGCCTGTTTAAACAGAGCGTATACAAACAATTTATTGAGGGTTCATCGTAACATCATTGAGCAACATTTCCAGACTGGCAGCTTTTGGTTTGACCAGCCAGAACTTGCGGATGTAGTCCATGTAGTTATGCAGAATATGCTTTCCCCAGGCACTGCCGGTTTCGTCCACGTACTCCTGAATGACACCGCGCAGATGATGACGGTACTGCTCCATACCCTCGGTGCGGATTCTGTGCACCTCAACCAGTTCATGGTTGTATTTGTCGACAAAATCCTTTTCCAGATCCAGGACATAGGCAAAGCCACCGGTCATGCCGGCACCGAAGTTATGTCCGGTATTGCCCAGAATGGTAATCAATCCGCCGGTCATGTATTCACAACAGTGATCTCCCGCCCCTTCCACCACCGCCTGGGCGCCCGAGTTGCGCACGCCAAAACGCTCACCCGCCATGCCGGCAGCAAACAGCTTGCCACCGGTGGCACCATACAGACAGGTATTGCCGATGATGGTGGTTTCACGCGTATTGAAGCTACTGCCCGCCGGCGGCACGATGACCAGCTTGCCCCCGGCCATGCCCTTGCCCACATAGTCGTTGGCATCGCCTTCCAGCTTCATGATCAGGCCACCGGCATTCCAGACGCCGAAACTCTGCCCAATGGAACCCCTCAGATGAAGCGTTATCGGGTTTTCCGCCATGCCCTGATTGCCATGGCGGCGGGCAATCTCTCCGGACAGGCGGGCACCGATGGAGCGATTGAAATTGAATACCTCGTAACGGTGTTCCCCACCGGACTTTGCCTCGATCGCAGGCAGGATGTCGGCCACCATGGTTTCCGCCAGTTCACCCTTGTCCAGCGGCGCATTGCGACTGGTGCTGCAATGGCGCTCCTTGTCTTCGGCGATATAGTCGTTGAACAGCAGGCGGGACAGGTCCACATTGGCCTGCTTGTCGGTCTGTGCCGGCAATCGCACCAGCAGGTCGGTGCGACCGATCAGATCCACCAGATTTCTGATACCGAGCCGGGACAACCATTGCCGGGTGTCCTGGGCCACGAATTTGAAATAATTCATCACCATCTCGGCTTCACCGATGAAGTGCTTGTCACGCAGGTTCTTGTCCTGGGTTGCCACGCCGGTGGCGCAGTTGTTCAGATGGCAGATACGCAGGTACTTGCAGCCCATGGCTATCATCGGTGCCGTGCCAAAACCAAAACTTTCCGCTCCCAGGATGGCCGCCTTGATCACATCGAGGCCTGTTTTCAGGCCACCATCGGCCTGCAAGCGGATGCGTCCGCGCAGATCATTGGAACGCAGGGCCTGCTGTACCTCGCACAATCCCAACTCCCAGGGAGTTCCCGCGTAACGGATGGAGGTCAGGGGACTGGCGCCGGTACCGCCATCGTGGCCTGAAATGGTGATGAAGTCGGCATAGGCCTTGGCCACACCGGCGGCAATGGTTCCCACGCCCGGGCCTGAAACCAGTTTGACCGACACCATGGCCTGGGGATTGACCTGTTTCAGGTCAAAGATCAGCTGCGCCAGATCCTCGATGGAGTAGATATCATGGTGAGGTGGCGGCGAAATCAAGGTCACTCCTGGAACCGAATAACGCAGTCTGGCGATCAGGGCATTCACCTTGCTGCCCGGTAACTGGCCACCTTCGCCGGGCTTGGCACCCTGGGCAATCTTGATCTGCAACACTTCGGCATTCACCAGATAGTGCGGTGTTACACCAAACCGGCCGGAAGCCACCTGCTTGATCTTGGACATGCGGTCGGTGCCGAAACGGGCAGGGTCTTCCCCCCCTTCTCCGGAATTTGAGCGGCCCCCGAGCCGGTTCATGCCCTGGGCCAGGGCCTCGTGAGCCTCCGGTGACAGGGCCCCGAGGGACATCCCGGCCGAGTCGAAGCGTTTCAAAATGGTTTCTATCGGTTCCACCTCGGCCAGATCTATGGCATCGACATCAGTACGCAGGCCCAGCATGTCCCGCAACGTGGAAATCGGACGATTGTCCACCACCTGGGCATATTGCCGATATTTGTTGAAATCTCCGCTGCGCACCGAATCCTGCAGAGTGGCCACCACATCGGGATTGAACATGTGGTATTCACCTCCGTGAATGAACTTCAGCAGGCCGCCCTGCTGAATTTTCTTCCTGGGCAGCCAGGCATCACGGGCAAGCTGACTCTGCTCGTGTTGCAGGTGGCTAAAATCAGCCCCACGGATTCTGCTCTGGGTGCCGGGGAAGCACAGCTCCACCACCTCATCATCCAGACCCACGATCTCGAACAACTGGGCGCCCCGGTAGGAACTGATGGTACTGATGCCCATTTTTGACAGAATCTTCAGCAGGCCCTTGTTGATGCCCTTGCGATAATTTTTATGCGCGACCAGGGCATCGATGCCAATGATTCCCTTGTCCACGAGACGGTCGATCACGTCGTAGGCGAGATAGGGGTAGACGGCTGTCGCACCATAACTGATCAAACAGGCGAGCTGGTGAGAATCCCTGGCACTGGCGGTCTCCACGATCAGATTGGTGTCGCAGCGCAAACCCGCGATGCTGAGATGGTGATGAATGGCGGCTGTTGCCAATAGTGCAGGTATCACCAGGCGGTCCTTGGCAGGCATGCGTTCGGACAAAAACAGCATGACCTTGCCGGAGCGGGCTTCCCGTTCAGCCGCAGCGAGCAGATTCAAAATGGCCTGCTTCAGCCCCAGTTCGGGCTCATAATCCAGACTGATGCACGCGACTTCGAAGCCGGGCCGCTCCAGATGCATGAGGTTGTGGAACTTGTGCGGAGACAACAGCGGAGAACGCAGGATCACGCGGTTGGCATGTGCCGGGGTTTCCTCGAAGAGGTTGAGCTCCCGTCCCATCCGGGTTTCCAGCGACATGACGATGCTTTCCCGCAAGGAGTCGATCGGCGGATTGGTGACCTGGGCAAACTGCTGTCGAAAATAGTCGTACAGCGGCCTGATCTGTTTTGACAGCACCGCAATGGGCGTGTCGTCACCCATGGAACCGGTGCCTTCCGCTCCCTTCTCGGCCAGCGGCCGGAAGACCTGGTCCGTTTCCTCGAAGGTCACCTGAAACATTTTCATGTGAATTTCAGACTCTTCTGCCGACAAGGGCCTCAATTCCGGCGCCTGCTCCGACAGCCGGGACTCGACATAACGGGTGTTGTCGGCGATCCACTGGGCATAGGGCTGCCGGTTTTTGAGATAGTTCGCCACATCATCGGAATGCAGAATCCGGCCTTCCTGGGTATCCACGACCAGAATCTGACCGGGTCCGACCCGGCCCTTGGCGACCACGTCCTCCGGCTTGTAGCCATTGACGCCAATTTCAGAGGCGGCGGTCAGATAGCCGTTCTTGGTGACCACCCAGCGCGAGGGCCGCAAACCGTTGCGATCGAGCACACAAATGGCGAAACGGCCATCGGTCAGCACCACGCCAGCCGGGCCATCCCAGGCCTCCATGTGCAGGGAGTTGAAGGTGTAGAAACTGCGTAGGTCGGCATCCATGTTTTCCATGTTCTGCCAGCTTGGCGGCATGATCAGCCGGATCGCCTGATAGATATCCATGCCGCTGGTGACCAGCAGCTCCAGCATGTTGTCCATCGCCGACGAGTCGGAACCGCTGGCATTCACCAGTGGCGCAATCTCTTCAATATTGGGTATGGCCGCGGACCGGAGCTTGTTGATGCGGGCAGTCGCCCAGTTCCGGTTGCCCTGAATGGTATTGATTTCGCCATTGTGGGCCAGCATTCTGAAGGGCTGTGCCAGTGGCCACCTGGGTAGCGTATTGGTGGAAAAGCGCTGATGGAAGGTACAGATGGCGGTTTCGATGCGCTCATCGTTGAGATCGTGATAGAAATTCGGCAGATCCGCCGGCATCATCAGCCCCTTGTACGACAGTACGGTATTGGACAGGCTGCAGATATAAAAATCCGTGTCCTCCACCAGACGGTTTTCCGCCTTGCGCCGGGCAATGAAGAGGCGTACGGCCAGGGCCTTTCCCGTCAGCTCCGGAGAATTGACGAAGATCTGCTCGATGTCCGGCATATTGGCCCGCGCCATCCTGCCGCAGATGGAATCGTCACAGGGAACCTTGCGCCAGCCTGCACTCAGCAGGCCCTGGGCAGCAATTTCCTCTTCCAGAATGTCCCGGGCCATCTGGGCCCGGGCCGGATCCTGGCTGAGAAAGACCATGCCGACGCCATAGTCTGCGGTCAACGCTGTCTGCAGGCTCTCGGCGGCCACTGCGCGCAGAAAGCCGTCTGGTTTCTGCATCAGTATCCCGCAGCCGTCCCCGGTGACCCCGTCGGCGGCAATACCGCCCCGGTGAGTCATGCAGGTCAGCGAACTGATAGCCGTTTTCAGCAGATCATGACTGGCCTGGCCCTCGATATGAGCAAGCAAACCAAATCCACAGTTATCTCTGAACTCATCTGGATGAAACAGACCCGTCCTCATATACCACTCTCTAAAATTAATGACCGGTCTTCCCGGGGAATAACGGGAGATTGAACTTTCTTGACGCTGCTTTTACGCGAAATAGCCCGCCATTTTACACAAGTCACTTTTCCTGGGCAATGCGGAGTCTATCTGAATCGGGCAGGGCAAGCTTTCGCTAACCTTCAATATGGATCAATGCCTCATGACTTTGCCCCGGCGCCTGTCGAACTCAGGTGTTCACAGACCGGACCCCCCCAATAAAAAAGGCCGCCCTGAGGGGCGGCCTTTTTTCCAAGCCTTCTCGTGTTGTGACAGAACGATCAGAAGTTGGCGCGCATCCCGACCCTGAAATTTCTGCCGATGGTATCGAAGAAGGTGGGGTTGGTGCCACCCGCGCCGACCCCGATCAGGGGGGGATCCTTGTCGAACAGGTTCTGGATCGACGCAAACAGCTGCAGCTCGGTTTCACCCATGGTGAAACCATAGGATCCGTTCAAACTCCATACCACATAATCCGGCACAGTGTTGTCATCGATGCTGTTGACGGCCTTGTCATCGAAATTGCTGTTCTCGGGTCCGAAGCGATCCGCCTGAATCCGGCCCTTGCGCACGAACCTGGCCTGCGTCGTCACCACGACCGGTCCCGTGGTCAGACTGGTTATCCACTGTCCCGTCCATTTTGGCGACGCCGCCCAGTCCGCCAGGAAGCCATTGGTGGCACCCGTCACACCAGCGATGTCACGAGTCAGGCCGGGGTTGGCCGGATTCGGCTGAATCAACTGCTGGAAGGTACGATTGGCAATGATGCGGGTGGACAGGGTGCCAAAACCAAACTCGCCAACCCAGTCCGCCGTAATATCCATGCCCTTGACATTGTAGGTGGCAAAGTTGAAGGCCTCCGGATTGACCTGGGTGATCCTGGCAAAGCCGCCCACCGGGTCATTGGGGTCCAGCAGCTCCCCGTCTATGCGTGAGCAGAAGACCGGATCCTTGTCAAAGAAACAGCCGTCCAGAGTCAGGCCGACGCTGGCCGGGGTGATGGCGTCCGTAAGCTTGATGCGATACAGGTCCACACCCAGCCGGACATTCGCATTCGTTGGGGTCAGCACGATCCCCACCGTGGTGGTATCCGACTTCTCCGGCTGCACTTCCAGACCGCCCTTGAGATTCAGCACACAGGGATCACCGGTGAAGGTAAAGGCGCCCAGGCTGAGATTGTTGGTCCACTGGTTGCTGCAGAAACCAAAGGGGCTGCCCGAGGGAATGATCTGACCATAGTACAACTCACGGAAGTTGGGTGCCCGGATGTCGCGGGACTGGGAGCCGCGCAGGGCCATCCAGTCGGTCACATTCCAGTTGCCGTTCACCTTCCAGGTGGTAATACCCCAGTCGAACTTTTCACCTTCGATACCCGTGCCAATGCCGGCGGTGTTGGTGTACTCGGAGCGTCGGACCGCCCCCTGGATATTGATCCTGTCGGTGACCGGAACGTCCAGCTCGGCAAAGAACTCGAACACCTCGACATCGCCGCCAAAGGTCTCGCCGTACTGGATCAGATAGTCGGTACGGATATGATCCGGCTGGCTCTCGTCGGCAATATTGGCGATCTTTTCATCACGGTAGGAACCCCCGATCGCCGCCCGTACCGGGCCGGCGCCGAAGCCGCTGAAAACTTCTCCGGAGGCGACAATCTCGATGATGTCCTGCTCGACATTGGTGTTTTCCTGCAAACGGCCAAAGGCAAAATCAAAGGCTTCCGGCGTGATATTGTTGGTACCGAAGATATTGATCGGCACACAGCCTTCCGCCAGCCTCGGATCGATCAGCGAATTGGGGTTCACACCATCGCGGGTGACACGGCACACCGCATTGCCATTGCCGTCATCCACCGCATCCAGTGCGAAATTGAAGCGCTCGGCGTGGCGGTTGTCCTCGACCGCCTGTACCCGCTCGGAGCGGCCGTACTGATAATATGCATCCCAGGTCCACGAGGTATCCCAGAAGCTGCCGCTGAAGCCCAGGGCGAAGCGGTACATCTCGGTACCGGTCTTGTTGAGCGTGCTTGCCTGCTCGGAAAAATCCTTGTTGATGAAGCAGGGTCCGGGGAAGCCGGCACAGGGATTGTTCTCAAGCTGGTTCAGATAAAAATTGTCAGGTTGAAGAAGGCCAAAGTTCAGGTCCAGCGAACCCTGAGGAGACAGCGTATCGACATCGCCGTAGGAACCTTCCGCAAAAAAACTCAGTTTGTCATTGATCTCGTGATCATAGGCGGCGAACAGCACCTGGCGGTTGATATTGGAACGCAGGTTGGTATAGAGATAGGGATGACGGCCATCGCCCCCCACATTGAAGGGACCCGGACCCGCGAAAGGCTGTGTACCCGTTCCGGACTCATCCAAAGTCTGCCCCAAAAGCGGAAATACACCAGTGGTATTGATATTGGCCGTCGTGGCATTTTCCCGGAACACGAAATTGGGCAGATCGTTGGTGGCGAAATTTGTATTGGTCTGAATCTGGGCCGCCCGCGCGCACCAGTCCCGGGCCTCGGCACAGCCAGTGATGGCCTTCATGTTCTGGGACTCAAAACCGATCACGAAATGACCCGCCTCACCGACTGCTGCCCCGTAAGCCAGGCCATAATGGTAATCGGCACCGTCGGTCTCGTCGGTATTGCCGTAGTCGGCCTGAAACTTGCCGCCTTCCAGGCGCCGGTTCAGCAGCACATTGGTGACCCCGCCTATGGCACCGGAGCCATAGGATGCCGAGGCCCCGCCGGTGACCACTTCCATACGGTCGATCAGGATGGAGGGAATGAAGTTCAGGTCAACGCCATCACCCTGGTTGGTCGGCACATGACGACGGGAATCCACCAGAGTCAGAGTGCGGGAGCCAAAGAAAGGATTGAGGCCCCTGAGATTGGCGATGTTGCTGCCGTTGAAGAAGTTGGCGCCGGCATTGGCTGTCGGCGTGTTGTTGCCGACGTTGGAGGGCAATTGTGCCATCGCGTCGCCAATATTGACCAGCCCCAGGCTGTTGATCAGGTCGCCACCGACGACGGTGGTGGGCTGGGCATTGCTGAAGTCGTCCCGGCGGATACGAGAACCGGTCACGGTGATTTCTTCCAGCGCAGCCTCTTCCTCATCATCTGCGGCGAAGGCGCTATTGCCTGCCCCCGCGCCCAGGGCGACTACGGCCGCAGCCACTGACCATGCGAGTTTTTTGCGAGCGGATAGATTAAAGAAATGTTTCTTTGACATTTTTAACTCCCCTTTTGTGTGTTTGCTTTTTTTATTTGCTTTTTTATTGCTATTTTTTTATCTTTTTGCTTTATCTTTCTGTTTTAAAAGCTATTAAACACTTAAAAATGTTCTGTTTTTTCACTTTTTTTGCGTATGGGCTTTCCTCCTTTTTGACAAAAACGGTTCAATTGTTGCACCAAAGAATAGGCAGTGCAAGCCCCCTACTCAGGGCTTGCCGAACACAGGGCAGGCCCGGCCTGCAGGGTGCGGGCCAATATCCGGGCATCGACGTCGCCGCGCACCACGGCCTTGCCGATGGCGCCGAGCAACACAAAGCGGATATCTCCCCCCGTGGCCTTCTTGTCCCTGGCCATCAGTTCCAGGTACTGTGCCGTTGTGATGATGGCGGGCGGCGACACCGGCAATCCGGCCGCAGCGATCAGGGCTTTCGCGGCTTGTGCCTGTTCCCGATTCAGCATGCCCAGGCGCACTGACAGATCTGCCGCCATGACCATGCCCGCTGCCACCGCCTCTCCATGCAGCCAGTTGCCATAGCCCATGGCGGCCTCGATGGCATGACCGAAGGTATGCCCCAGATTGAGCGTCGCGCGAACGCCGCCCTCCCTTTCATCCAGGGCCACTATCCGGGCCTTGTCCTCACAGCTGACCCGGATCGCGTGAGCCAGACAGCTGCCATCGCGTTCAAGCAGCCTTCTCATATTCTGCCCGAGCCAGTCAAAAAAAGCCGGATTGTCGATCAGGCCATACTTGATGACTTCCGCCAGACCGGCACTGAGTTCCCGATCCGGCAGCGTATTCAGTGTGTCGGTATCGGCAAGCACGCACTGCGGCTGGTAAAACGCACCCACCATGTTCTTGCCCAGTGGACGGTTCACGCCGGTCTTGCCGCCGACCGAGGAGTCCACCTGGGACAGCAGGGTCGTGGGTATCTGGATGAAATTCACGCCGCGCTGATAGGTCGCCGCCGCAAATCCGCTCATGTCGCCCACGACGCCCCCGCCGAGAGCCACCAGCGTGCAGGCTCGGTCAAAGCGGCGCGCCAGCAGGGCGTCGTAAATCGAGGCCACATGCTCCAGGGTCTTGTATTCTTCGCCATCCGGCAACACGACGTCAAAGACCGAATAATCCGCAAGCAGGCCCTTGATCCTGTCGAGGTACAGCGGTGCAACCGTCTCGTTGGTGACGATGCAGACCTGTTTGCTCCTGATATGAGGGTGCAGCAATTCTTTGTGCTGCAGAACGCCGGCGCCAATACGGATCGGATAACTGCGTTCACCGAGATCGACCCGGACTGTCTGAATAGCGGTCATGATCAAAGCTTCCCGGCCAGATGCTGAGCAATTTCCGCGCACACAGCCTTGGGTCCTCTGCGATGGGTGACGATGATGTAATCCGCGATCTCACGGTAGAGCGGATCCCTGATCTCCATCAATTCCGTCAATCTGGCCCGCGGGTCCTGGACATTCTGAAGCAGAGGCCTTTTCTGATCACGGCGGGTTCTCTCGGCCTGCTGGCTGACGGTGGTCATCAGATAGATTACCACACCGCGGCCTTGCAGGAACTTGCGGTTTTGACTGTCCAAAACCACGCCCCCGCCGGTGGCCAGGACCATGCCCTTGCGCTCTGTCAGCTCGGCGATGATCTTTTTTTCCCTGAGACGAAATCCCGGCTCGCCTTCAACATCAAAGATCCAGGAAATACTGGCGCCGCTTCGTTGTTCGATTTCGGCATCCGAATCGACAAACTCAAGCTGCATTTCGCTGGCAAGCAGGCGACCAATCGTGGTTTTGCCGGCCCCCATGGGACCAACCAAAAAAATATTATCCAGTGAACTTTTCATTTCTCCTCGGTAAGACCCACGCGAACCCGGGAGCCTTCAACAGGGCTCTCCGACTCTGTCCGCGCTGGGTCATCAGCGTAAATCATTGATGATGGATGGCGTAATAAATATCAGCAGCTCGGTTTTCGTCTGGTTGTTTTCCGTGCGTTTGAACAGATTTCCCAGGTAGGGAATATCGCCCAGCAAGGGTGTCTTGGACACGGTGGTCGTGACCTCATCGCGAAAAACCCCGCCCAGCACGACCGTTTCCCCATCGTTGACCAGCACTCGGGTGGTCACGGCATTGGTGGAGATCGCAGGCACTGTGCCGCTGCCGGGAACGGCGGAATCCTGATGAATATCCAGCAACATGATGATCCTGCCATCAGGCGTAATCTGCGGCGTGACCTCCAGGGACAGTACCGCAGCAACAAACTCGGTGGTGGCCCCGCCAGCCGTGCCGCCAGCCTGCCCCTGGAAGGGGATCTGCAGGCCTGATTCTATGCGTGCCAGCTGCTTGTCCTGGGTGGTTACCTTGGGTTGTGCAATGACCTCGCCATTGCCGCTGGCCTCAAGCGCGGATATCTCCAGCTGCAAAAGGCCGCTGTTGCCGGCATAGCCCAGGGCAAAGGAGGACGTGGCTGCCGGCACCCCCAGATCCACCGCCAGGCCCTGCTGGAAATCCACCAGTTGCTGCAGCGCATTGGTGCCCGCGCCACCTGCCCCGGTGCCAGCGCCAACCTGGTTCAGATTGGTCGGCAATACATTACCCCCCACGATGAATTCATCTCCGGTATTGAAGGTATGCGACCCCCCCCAGCGGATGCCCAGCGCATCGCTGAACGACGTGGACGCATTCACAATTCTGGCTTCTATCAGAACCTGTTTGACGGGCACATCCAGCTTGCTCAACAAGGCTCTGACTTCCTGCAGGCTGCTGGCCACATCCTGTACGATCAGGGTATTGGTCCTGGCGTCCACCGTGGCGCTGCCCCGCTCGGACAAAATGCCGCGACGACCCTGGGCCTCAGCCCCAGCTGCCGCTGCGACGCCACCACCGGTACTGCGCAGCAGGTCCAGAATATCGGAAGCCACAGCATAATTCACTTCTATGTATTCTGTTTGCAGGGGAGCCAGAGCTTCGACCTGACGATCGCTTTCCAGCGCCTGCAGTTCGAAGGTCGCTATTTCCTGGGCAGGCGCGATATACAGCACATCACCCACCAGACGCTGTCCCAGACCCCGGGTTCTGAGCACCAGGGAAAGCGCCTGATCCCACGGCACATTATCCAGCCTCAGGGTAATGTTACCACTCACCGTATCGCTGACCACCAGACTGAAGTCATTGAAATCCGCCAGGATCTGCAATACGGAGCGCACATCGATGTCCTGAAAATTCAGGGATATCCGCTCGCCGGTAAAATCAAAATCCGGTGCCTGCCCGGTGACTGCCGCAGCCAGTACCGGACTCACGGTCAACACATACTGCCCGTTGCTCTGATAAGCCAGATACTCAAACTGTCCCACCACATCCGCCACGATCTCCACATTCCCGTTTTCACGATAGACATCCACCCCGCGCACAGGCGTTGCAAAATCCGCCACATCAAGACGCACCTGCAGGGCCGGGGGCAGGCTGGCATCGGGAAATTCCAGCTCCAGTGTGTTGCCCGTCCGTCTGACATTCCCCACCAGGCCGCTTCTGGACAGGTCAATGATGATCTGTCCCTCGCCATTCTGACCGCGCCTGAAATCAACATTGGTAATGTCATTGTCGGCGCGTCCCGGCGCTTCCGGCTGAGCCTGTTGTGATGCGTTCGGGGCAGGTGCCTGTGCCTGTGCTGGAACTGGAGCTGGAGCCGGAGCCGGAGCCGGAGCTGGAACTGGAACTGGAACTGGAGCCGGAGCTGGAGCCGGAGCCGCAGCGAGTTCCGGCGGCGGTACAGCAAGGGCATCATCGCCAATGACAAAGACCAGGCGCTTGCCTTCCACCCGGGTGGTGTAGCGCGTGGGATTGCGAAGATTCACCACCATTCGCGTTCTGCCCTGGGCTTCCAGCACAGTGACGCTGTCCGCGCCGGCAAAGGCCAGGGGATAACGCTGGCTTTGCAGATGATTGCTGACGCCATCGAAATCCACGGACAGGCGTGCCGGATTTTCAGTCGCAAAGATTCGCGGCTCCCCAGGACTGCCATCAAAGTCCAGCTGTATTTCAAAACGATCTCCCGGCAAGGACACAAAGCCAATGGCCTCAAGAGCAGTCTGGGCAAAGCCATGACCACTGAGCATTGTCGCGGCCATGGACAGCAACGCGATCATCAGAGCTCTGACATGCTTACGCATCTTGGTATTTCTCCCGATCATTGGTGACTGGCAAGGACAAAAATCTGGAAACCCTCTGTCCGTCATCTCGTTATTCCGGTAATTCATTGCTGCAGGCTTATGGTCTGGGGACGCTCGATCCAGCCCCCGTCACCGCTGGGCACGATCTCGACAATGTCCAGCTGGCTTTCACTGGCGGCAACGATACGTCCATAATTTTTACCCAGATGATTGCCCACCGTGACCCTGTGTATTCTTGTGGTCTCATCCCTGATCAAGGCCCATACCACGCCATCTCTGGAAACGGTACCCACCATGCTCAGACTGCCTATGGCAAACTCTTCCAGTGCCTCCTTGGGCCGGCTCAAGTCCGGCTCCACCTGTTTTACTGCCTCCGTGTCAGGGCTCCGGCTGCGCACGGGAATATCAAAGGGTCCGCGCAAACCCGCCGCACTATAGGTGAAGGCCTGATAGGACACAAACTGCGGCAGTGGTTCTATCTGCCCGCCGGGGCGGCTCAGCGTGCGCTCGACATAAGCCTGAAGTTCCGGCAGATTGCTGTTGCTGTCACAGCCCGCCAATACGCCGAACGCGATAAACAACAACAGGTTTCTGCTTGCATTGTCTTTATTCATTGTCAGAGTTGTAGCGATAGGTTCTGGCGGTAATCGTCATATCCAGTACCGTGCGATTGGTGCCCGCCGTAATGGTGAAGTCGTGCAGGGTGACAATACGCGGCAGGCTTGCCACGCCACTGACGAAGGTGCCGAAATCGTGATACGCACCGGAAACCGTGATGGTAATCGGCAATTCCACATAAAACTCCTGAACCCGTTCATCCTGGAGCTGAATGGTCGAAAACTCCAGACCACTACCCTGGCCGGTAAACGTAATATCTTCCAGAAGCCCCGGAACCTCTGTCTTGCCGGGCAGTTGCCGCAGCAGGGTACCAAAGGATTCCTCCATATCCAGCATCTGCTGCTCGTAAGCTTCCAGGTTGGCGGCCAGCACGGCCTTGGTTTCAAAGTCATTGCGCAGAGTCGTTTCCTGGGCGGTTACCGTGGCCAGGTCCTGCTGCAGATTTTTGATATGAAACCAGTACCCACCGGCCAGAAAGACGGAAAATATCGCAAGCACCAGGACTATCTTTACCGGCCCCGGCCAAACGCCTATCGTTTCGATATCCCCCAAATCGTTCCAGTCAAAGGACTTCAGTTCCGACAGCAGTCCAAGCATGGATTGTTTGAAGGATTCATATCCTGCCTTCATGTCATTCCTGCTCCTGTCCCGGTGTGGTCACCCTGACCGTCAACTGGAAAAGATTGCCGGCATCCTCGGCCGCGCCGGCGTTCGCCCGTACCTGCTGCAAGTTGGGTTCGGCAAACCATTGTGAGTCATCCAGGGCCCGCATCAGGGCGGATACATGATTGTTGGTATCAGCAAGCCCCTCTATCTGTATACTGTCTCCGGTGCGGACAATCTTGTTGTAATAGACGCCTTCCGGCAGGGTTCGGGCCAGCTCATCAAACAATCTGACGATGAGCGGACGCGTACCCTGCAAATCCTGGATCACCGACATTCTTTCGGTCAAGGCGGTTTTCTGGCTGCGCAATTCCCGGATCCTGGTCAACTTTGCATCCAGGATGGCGGTCTGATCGCGCAGATACTGGTTTCGCGCATTTTGATTGTTGATCTCGGTATTGACATATCTGTCGACCAGAAACAGCAGGCCGAAAGCGACGATGACAACACCGCCCAACACGACCAGGAACTCCCTCTTCCTCTCTTCTCTGAGTTCTTCACGCCACGGCAGCAGGTTTATATTCGCCACTAGAAGCCTCGCATGGCCAGACCACAGGCCATCATCAGTGAGGACGCATCATTTCCCAGCATTTCCTTGTTGACCCTGGGGTTGACGCCCATCCTGGCAAACGGGTTGGCAACCAAGGTCGGCGTGGACAGCTGTTCCCTGACAAAGTCCGCCAGGCCGCTGGTCGCCGCCACACCACCAGCCAATACGATGAGATCGGCATCATTGAACTGGCTGGATGAAAAAAAGAACTGCAGGGAACGGCCTATCTGTTGTGAGATTTCAGTCGTGAAGGGCTGCAAGACCTCCGCCTCGAAGTCATCCGGCAAGCTGCCATTCCTGATGGCCGCCTCCGCTTCGATTTGACTCAGGCCATAGCGGGCCTGAACCTCATGCACCAACTGGACACCCCCGAACAATTGCTCGCGGGTATAAATACTCCGTCCCTGTCGCAGGACGTATAGCGAGGCCATGGTGGCACCAATATCCACGATCGCCACAATTTCATGGTCTGGAATCGACATCTGCGACTGCAACAGCCCATAGGCCCTTTCCATGGCATAGGCTTCGATATCCACGACCTTGGCATTGAAACCGCCCATTTCGAGAGCCGCCACCCTGATGTCGACATTCTCTTTCTTGCAGGCAGCAAGCAGGACCTCGATCATTTCAGGGTTTCTGACGGAAGGCTGGATCCGTTCAAAATCAATGGCGACTTCGTCCAGCGGATACGGAATATACTGGTCGGCTTCGACGACTATCTGGTTTTCCATCTCGGCGTCATTGAGGCCCGCATTCATTTCGATGGTCTTGGTAATGACAGCAGATCCAGCCACGGCCACAGCCGCATTCTTGCTGTTTGTTTTGGTCAGGGTTGCCAGCTTGAACAAGGCATCTCCCACCGCCTCCAGGTTCGATATGTTTTTTTCGATTACAGCGTTTTCGGGTAATGCTCTGCTGGCGTAATTTTCCACCTTGTACTTGTTGCCACTTTTGCTGAGCTCGAGCAACTTCACGGAGCTTGAACTGATGTCAATCCCCAGTAGCGCATTCGATTTTTTCCTGAAAAGCTCAAGCAAGACCCAACCCTCGTGACTGATTTCCCGGCCCCTTTCACATCATCCTTTTCATCCGGCACCGGTCGCCATTTTCTTTCAAAAAGCCAAGATATTCAATTTAACCACTATTTTCAAACAATTAAATAATATTTCAACAAATTACATTAAATTGATACTTGAGTCACAAAAACCCGACTTCAGGCTTTACTTGATGACTATCGACCATTTGTTGAAAAAGTCCATCCATGGACTTTTTCAAGCCGGGCCATCCATGACCCGGGCTAACAGGCTGTTTATCGCACTCAAGGCCACAAATAATTAGCACAATATGATTTTTTCTGCGTAACAATTTGCAAGAAGGCGCTAAAATGAGCCACTCTTTCATGCTGCAACCGGCAATTTATGAGCGGAAGAGCCGGTCGCGGCACGTCGTGCCCTCAACAGACCGAAACGACAGACAGCTTGCCCATGCCCTTACTGAAAAGACTTGGCCGATACACATTGTGGTGCGCACTCACAGGCGCCAGCGGGGCTGCCGTGATTGGCGCCAGTGCCTTTCTTTACCTGTCCCCCAAACTTCCTGCTGCCGAATCCTACCGCAGCATCCGGCTCGAAAACCCTCTGCGGATTTTTTCCTCGGATAACAGGCTGATTGCCGAATTTGGTGACAAAAAGCGGGAACCCATCAAATATTCGGAAGTGCCCCCTCTGCTCATCGATGCCCTGATCGCCAGCGAGGACAGCCGTTTTTACAGCCATCACGGGGTTGATCTCCGATCGCTTGCGCGTTCGGTTCTGGGCATTCTCACCGGCAACGACAGCGGTGGTGGCAGCACCATTACCATGCAGGTAGCCAAAAACATCTCCTTCGAGGGAGAAGATCCCTACTCCCGCAAATTCAAGGAGATCCTGCTGGCGCTGCAAATCGAGCGGGAATTGAACAAGGAAGAGATCATCGAGCTTTACCTGAACCGGATTTTCTTTGGCATTTCCGCCTATGGTATTTCGGCAGCATCCCGCCAGTATTATGACAAACCACCCTCGCAACTGACACTTGCCGAAATGGCCATGACCATCGGCATCCTGCCGGCACCCAACACCTACAACCCGCTCAGGGCTCCCGAAAAGGCACTGGCCGTGAGGCATCGTGTGCTGCGGCGGATGCGTGAGCTTGGCATGATCACGCAGCAGCAGTTCACGCTGGCGGACAGCAGTCCGATAACTGCAAAGCGCTATGGCCGGGAAACCGAGCTGGCGGCCCCCTACATCGCCGAAATGGTGCGTCAGGAAATGCTTGAGCGTTATGGCGACCTGGCCATGGTGGACGGCTTTGAAGTCTACACCACCATTGACAGCAAGATGCAAAGAACGGCCAAGGCGGCAATGATTGCCGGGCTGGAAAGATATGACAGGAACCATGGTTACAGAGGCCGCGAAAACCGGATCCCGCCTCAGAATGGGGGGTCTGCCAAACAATGGCTGGACATCCTTGCACGAACGCCGACAGTGGCCTCTCAGGAACCCGCCTTCGTCCAGGCGGTACAGGAAAGATCCTTCACCGCCCTGTTGAGAAGCGGGGGAACGGTGACGGTAGACTGGGATGGCATGCGCTGGGCCAAGCGCCACATCAATCAGGATAGCTGGCGCTCATCGCCCCGAAATGCCGCTGAAGTGGTCGAGGTTGGCGATCTCATCCGTGTTACCCGCAATGGTGACGGACTCTGGGAGCTGGGACAGGTGCCGGACGTCAATGGTGCCCTGGTGGCCATCGATCCCAACAATGGCGCCATTCGCTCCCTGGTGGGGGGCTATGATTTCAATGCCAGCAAGTTCAACCGGGCTACCCAGGCACAGCGCCAGCCTGGTTCCAATTTCAAACCCTTTCTGTATTCCGCCGCTCTGGAGAACGGGTATACCCCGGCCTCCCTGATCAACGATGCGCCGCTGGCCCGCAGTGATTACCGGCCCGAAAATTTCAATGGCGAATTCATGGGACCACTGCGTTTGAAGTATGCACTTACAAACTCCAAAAACCTCGTTTCACTGCGGCTCTATGATGCCTTGGGCTCGGACACAGTATTGCCCTATGTTGCCCGTTTCGGTTTCAAGGAAGCTGAATTTCCTAAAAATGACTTGACCGTCGCCATTGGCTCTCATGCCGTTTTTCCGCTTGAAATAGCTACCGGATATAGCGTTTTCGCCAACGGCGGCTACAAGGTTGAACCCTTTCTGATTCAGCGCATCGACAATTTCAACGATGGCGAGGTCTACCGCGCCCAGCCTCCGACGGTATGTGCGGACTGCACCCCGGCCACTGACGAAACCAGCTTTCCTGTGGCGCCGAGAGTGATTGACAAAAGAACGGCCTACATCATGAACTCTATTCTGCAATCGGTGATTACCGAGGGCAGTGGCCGACCGGCAGCCCGCGCCATTGCCCGCCAGGACCTGGCGGGTAAAACCGGCACCACCAACGATGCCAATGATCTCTGGTTTTCCGGCTTCAATGGCGCTCTGGAAGCTACTGTGTATGTGGGTTTTGACCAACCCCGCAGCCTCGGTCGCAACGAACAGGCCGCCACCGTGGCCCTGCCGATCTGGATCGACTATATGAAGGAAGTACTGGCTGGCACGCCTGAACAGACCATGGCTCGCCCCGATGGTCTGGTAACGGTGCGCATCAACCGGAAAACCGGTTTGCGCACCCGGCCCGACGATCCACAAGCCATTTTCGAGATATTCCGCTCCGAGGATGTCCCGGACTATGGCAATCCGGAACAGGGGCGCAACAGCAGTGCGAACCCCGGTGATGGTTCAGGCCCGCTGGACCCCATCTTTTAAAAAAGGCACTCTTTTTTAATTAGGGGCCTGTCGGACTCCTAGACTTTCCGGTTGCCGAAACGTTTGTTGAAGCGATCGACGCGACCACCGGCGTCCACAATTTTCTGCTTGCCGGTATAGAAGGGATGGCACTGTGAACAAACATCGATACGAATGTCTTCGGCCAGGGTGGAGCGGGTTTTGACCACGCTGCCACAACCACAGGTGACAGTGATGTCATTATATTTGGGATGGATCTCTGCTTTCATGTTTATAAACCTCTGTGAATATCGCCACCCGCCCTTGCCTGCCGGACCGGCACCATATTCTTTTTGTCGCCCGAACGAAAAAGAGCGCGAATTCTACCAAACTGCAAGGTATTAGCAAGAGAAACCTGAGAGCGTGTCAGCCTCAGGCCGTATGTTTGGAGCCTCCAAGGAAAACCCGATGGTTTTTCACCACTTCCCGAAAAATCAACTGAAACAGTTCATGCACAAAATCACTGTCCAGATTCTGTTCTCTGGCAAGGGCCCTGAGACTGGCAAGCTTTTCCTGCTCCCGCACCGGGTCAACTGACTGAAGGTTTTCGGCGGCCTTGAGTTTCCCCACCTTGCTGGTGACGGCAAAACGTCTGGCAAGGGCCAGGATTATTTCCCTGTCTATGCCATCGATCTGCTCCCGCAATACCAACAGTTCTTCCGGCATCGGCTTGCTTTCCATTCTCGTCTGCTCTCCTCGGCTTGTTTTGTTTTCTGCTGGCCACCCGCTTCACGGCAGGGCTGCCGACATGGAGTATAACCAATTACCCGGAGTCTCTGAACACTTCCATCCAGATTCAAGACAGGTCCGTGGTGTCCTGTTTGGCTTTCAGAATGCCGGCAAAGTCTTTACCATTGCGCTGAAATCCTCCCTGTCCCTGCTATAGTCCGAGCCCATTGAAATCCGAGCTATTACTTAAAGTTGCAGTTCCCTCTCCGCTGCGCCGAAGCTTTGACTATTTGCTGACCATTCCTGTCGCCGGCCCCAAACCCCAGCCCGGCATGCGGGTTCGTGTTCCCTTTGGCAGGCGGGAAGTGATTGGTCTCATTACCGGGAGTGGCGGCAGCAGTGAGCTGGCCCATGCCAAACTGAAACCGGTTCTGGCGCTGCTGGACGACAGCCCCATTCTGGATCAGCACACCCTGGCCCTGTATCTGTGGGCCAGCGATTACTACCAGTTTCCCGTGGGACAGGTTTTGCAGTCCTCTCTTCCCAAAGCGGTCCGGGAAGGCAGAGCCCTGGTCCAGAATCTTCCTGAACGCTGGCAAGTGAGCGGCACAGGCGCCAATACCTCTCACCGCGATCTGCAACGTTCCCCCCGGCAGCAGGCCGTCCTCGAGCTCATCCGGCATCACGGCAGCCTGAGCACGGCAGAAATCTCCCGGTTTACCGGCACTGCCGCCGGCAGCTTCATCAAGGCCCTCAGGGACAAAGCCCTGATCGTCCGGGCTCCGCAGGAGCCGGCCCACACATCGCAGGGAAAAACCGGCACCAGAAACGCCCCCCAGACGCTCAACCGCGAACAGGCAACGGTCCTGCAGGAAATCAATCGCCACCTCCACCACTATCAATGCCTGCTGCTGGAAGGCATCACCGGCAGCGGCAAAACCGAGGTGTATCTGCAAGTGATTGCGCAGGTGCTGGACAGTGGGCGTCAGGTTCTGGTGCTGGTTCCTGAAATCAGCCTGACTCCTCAGACCATTGCCCGCTTCCGCCAGCGTTTCACTGGCAACATCGTCATCCTGCACTCGGGTTTGAGTGACAATGAACGTCTTGATGCCTGGCTACAGGCCAGAGATGGCAGCGCAGATATCGTCATCGGCACCCGCTCTGCGATTTTCACCCCGCTGGCCAGGCTCGGCCTGATCATTGTCGACGAGGAGCATGACAGCTCGTACAAACAGCAGGAGGGCTTCCGATATTCCGCCAGGGACCTGGCCATTTACCGGGCCCGGCAGCAGAACATCGCGGTCCTGCTGGGTTCCGCCACACCCAGTCTGGAAACCCTGAGCAAGGCGCTGGCGGGCCGCTATCGGCATTTACAGCTTCATGAGCGGGCCGGCGCCGCCAGTGTTCCCCTGATCAGCTTTATCGATCTGCGCGGTGAACGCCTGGAGCAGGGCTTTTCTCCCTTGCTAATGGATGAAATCCGCCACCATCTGGAGCAGGGCCAGCAGGTGCTCATCTTTATCAACCGGCGCGGCTTTGCACCGATTCTGCAATGCCATGACTGTGGCTGGATAGCGCTTTGTTCCCGCTGTGAAACCTCCTATACCCTTCACCAGCATCCACCGGGCCTGCGCTGTCACCACTGTGATGCACAATTGGCTCTGCCGAAGGTCTGTCCCAAGTGTCGGCAGGCACGGCTGTTTGCGCTGGGTCTGGGCACCGAACGCAGTGAAACCGTACTCAAGTCCTGTTTTCCGGACACCCCCATTATCCGGGTCGACCGGGATTCGACACGGAAAAAATCCGCCATGGGCGCCATCATTGACGAAGTCAATCAGGGCCACTCCTGCATTCTGATTGGCACCCAGATGCTCGCCAAAGGTCATCATTTCCCGAGGGTGACCCTGGTTGCCATCCTGGATGCCGACAGTGGCTTGTTCAGCCCGGATTTTCGTGGCCAGGAACACATGGGGCAGCTGTTGACCCAGGTGGCCGGCAGATCCGGTCGCGGTGACAGCCCCGGTCAGGTGCTGATTCAGACGCATCACAGTACGCATCCGGGACTCAATATGCTGATCAACGAAGGCTATGGCAGCTTTGCCCGGCAACTGCTGGAAGAACGCCGAAGGGCACAACTGCCTCCCTTTTCCCACCTCGTCCTGTTCCGCGCCGAAGCGGCCAACCGGGCCACTCCCCAGGCCTTCCTGCACGCCCTGCACCAGCAGGCAGAGACACTTGGCAGGGCCCGTCTCGAAATCCTGGGGCCCATGCCGGCACCCATGGAAAAACGCGCGGGCCGCTTTCGCTATCAGCTGTTCATCAAGGCCCAGACACGCTCCCGCCTGCATCAACTCCTCAGGCCATTGGTGAGCAGCATGGATCAACATCCCCTGGCCAGGAAGGTGCGCTGGTCAGTGGATGTGGATCCTGTTGATCTTGGCTGAGGAAAAAGGGAAACACCTCCCCCTTTTCCCAGTGCTGGACTTGACGGGAGCTTCCCATGGATAATCACGCCCCTGTCTATAGCCCGCGTCGGAAGCTCTTGCCCATGTCCCAGGATTTTGCCAAGCAGCGGCCTGTCCAGAACCGTTCTGTGGCCCGCAATACCAGGGTCGGCAGCGCGACGACTGCCGGAGGACACTGGAGCTGGTTTTTTACCGGCCTGCTGGCCGGTGTTTTCCTGACCTTCATCGCCTATCTGGGGGTCGTCAAACACAGCAGTGATGATCCTGCCCAAAGTGCTTCCGCAGGGAACAGCCAGGTCAGCGAAACCGGGAACCCGCTCAAGCCCGAGTTTCAATTCTACGATTACCTGCCCGAAGCCCAGGTTCTGGTGGATGTTGTTCCTGTACCCCTCACCCCGGCACAGGCCCGGACAACAGCGAGTGCACAGACCGACATCAACGAGGGTGTCAACTATCTGCTGCAGGCGGGCTCCTTCCAGGACCGCAACGATGCGGAGAACCGCCGTGCCAGAATCATCCTGCTGAACCTGCAGGCCAATGTGGTTCCCGGCGTGGTTTCAGGGAAAACC
Organism: Pseudomonadales bacterium; assembly: GCA_032250895.1. GTDB lineage: Bacteria > Pseudomonadota > Gammaproteobacteria > Pseudomonadales > Pseudohongiellaceae > JAVVEZ01. The sequence goes on from JAVVEZ010000010.1 coordinate 25,760, forward strand.
TGGCACCGGGTTCAGGTCGGCCCTTTCACCGGACGCAATTCGGCCGAGGCCGCCAGAGACATTCTGTCCTCGAACAATATCGATACCATCGTTTTGAGAATGCGCTGACCAGCGCTTGAAATCCTCTCTGACGCCATCACATTGGAAGCATGAACTGAAAGCGGGAAACAGCATGGAACAACTCCGGGGTACCACCATTTTATCTGTACGCCGTCATGATCAGGTGGTCATCGGCGGCGACGGCCAGGTCAGCCAGGGCAATACTGTCATGAAGGGTAACGCCCGCAAGGTCCGGCGCCTGTACAAGGACCAGGTCCTGGCAGGTTTTGCCGGCGGCACGGCCGACGCCTTCAGCCTGTTTGAGCGCTTTGAGGAACAACTGGAAAAGCACCATGGCAAACTCACGCGTGCCGCCGTGGAACTGGCCAAACTGTGGCGCACCGACAGGGCTCTGCGCAGGCTGGAAGCCTTGTTGCTGGTGGCCGACCGGGATGCCTCCCTGATCATCACCGGCAATGGCGATGTCATCGAGCCCGAAGACAGCCTGATGGCCATCGGTTCCGGTGGCCCCTATGCCCAGGCCGCCGCCTGCGCCCTGCTCGGTAACACCGACCTCAATGCCCGCGAAATCGTCGAGAAAAGTCTGCATATCGCGGGCGATATCTGTGTCTATACCAATCACAACCTTACCATTGAAGAACTGGACCTTGCCTGAGCGGGTCTCAGACAAAGGCAGAATTCAGATCGCCGACAGGAAATTCCCATGTCAGACTTCACTCCAATCCAGATCGCCAGCGAACTGGACAAGCACATCATCGGCCAGCACGCCGCCAAACGTGCCGTGGCCATTGCCTTGCGCAACCGCTGGCGGCGCATGAAGCTGCCTGCCGCCATGCGTCAGGAAATCACGCCAAAAAACATTCTGATGATAGGCCCCACCGGCGTTGGCAAAACCGAGATTGCCCGCCGCCTGGCCCGCCTGGCCGGCTCGCCCTTCATCAAGATTGAAGCCACCAAATTCACGGAAGTGGGCTATGTGGGCCGCGATGTGGAGTCGATCATCCGTGATCTAGTGGATATCGCCGTCAAAATGCTGCGCGAACAGCAAATCCGGAAAGTCAGCCAGAAAGCCGCCAATGCCGCCGAAGACCGGGTCCTGGACATTCTGCTGCCGACGGCCCGAAGCGCCGACAACCCGGGCGAGACGGCGGAGGGCATCTCCGGCACCCGGCAGATCTTCCGGAAAAAGCTGCGGGAGGGCGAGCTCGACGACAAGGAAATCGACATCAAGGTGGCCGACACGATTTCCAGTGTTGAAATCATGGCCCCACCCGGCATGGAAGACATGAGCAATCAACTCAGCAGCCTCTTTTCCAATCTGGGTTCCGGCAGAAAAAAGAACCGCCGGGTGACGGTCAAAGCCGCGCTGAAAATCCTGCAGGACGAAGAAGCCGCCAAACTGGTGAATGAAGACGAATTGAAGGCCCAAGCCATTGAGGTCACCGAACAGACCGCGATCGTCTTCATTGACGAAATCGACAAGGTTGCCACCCGCAACGAGGCTTCCAGTGCCGGCGTATCCCGGGAAGGGGTGCAACGCGACCTGCTGCCCCTGATCGAAGGCACCACGGTATCGACCAAATACGGTTCAGTGCGCACCGATCACATTCTGTTCATCGCCTCCGGCGCCTTTCATCTGGCCAAACCCTCAGACCTGATTCCGGAATTACAGGGCCGCCTGCCGATCCGGGTGGAGCTGGATGCGCTTTCCGTGAACGATTTTCAACGCATTCTGAGCGAGCCGGATGCCTCCCTGTGCAAGCAGTATCAGGCCCTGCTGGGCACTGAAAACATCGAACTCGAATTCACGCCGGACGGTATTGCGAAAATTTCCGAAATTGCCTGGCAGGTCAATGAACGGACGGAGAACATCGGTGCCCGGCGCCTGCATACCGTAATGGAAAGGCTGCTGGAGGATATCTCCTTCAATGCTTCCGAGATGAGCAGGGACGACTCGGTCAAGGTCGTCATCGACGCCGCTTTCGTCGAGACGCACCTGGGTGAACTGTCCGTCAACGACGATCTCAGTCGCTTTATTCTGTGACCGGAAGCCCTTGTCATGCTGCCTGCCGCCATCCGTCTCCATAAAAAAACCGCCGTCCTGGAACTCAGCTATCCGGACGGAGGCATTTATACCCTGCCCGCCGAATTTCTGCGTGTCTACTCGCCTTCTGCAGAAGTCCGGGGTCACGGCAGCGGCCAGGAAGTGCTGCAGACCGGCAAGCGCCACGTCAGAATCAACAGCCTGGAAAGCATCGGCAACTACGGCATCAAGCCCCACTTCGACGATGATCACAACACCGGCATCTATACCTGGGAATACCTGCGCGAACTGTGCCTGCGGCAGACCGAACTGTGGGAAGACTACCTGCGCCGCCTGCAGCAGGCCGGGGCCAGCCGCGACCATTTGCCCGAGGGGGTGCAGGTGGTGACCATTCAAGACCTGAAGTGATTGCCATCCTCGCACTGTACATCAGTTTCTGCAGGATCCGAGAATATGCTCACGACACAATTGCGGCCTTGCTGCTTGCCTTTATAAAGCGCCACATCGGCCTGACTGATAAGCTGGTGGCTGCTGTCGATGGCCCGGCCACGCACGCTGACCACACCAAAGGTCAGGCTGAGCAATCTGGAATCCCCCTCTGCGTAGGGGATTTTCTGTTCAAGTATTTTGCGCCGCATATTCTCGGCGATTGCAGGCGCTTCGGTGCCATCGGTGTCCGGCAGAATCACGACAAATTCTTCACCGCCGAAGCGCCCCACCACATCCGTGATCCTGGCACTGCAGGACTGGATGAGTTGTGCCACTGCGACCAGGCAGCGATCACCTGCCTGATGCCCGTTGTTGTCGTTGTACAACTTGAAGAAATCCACATCGGCAATGATCAGGGACAACCATGAATTCGTGCGCCGTGCCCTGCCGACCTCACGTCGCAGGTTGACCTCGATACCGCGCCGGTTGAATACGCCGGTCAGATAATCGGTGTTGGATTGCTGCCGAATGGTCTCCAGCAAGGAACGCGAGATGCGCACAAAGCACCAGACTATCAGCGTGGAGGCAAGACACACGGCCAGCAGGGCTATCAGACGGCCCAGCTGTATCAGGCCCGGATCATTCTGGTTCGGCGGCACCAGACCATTGCTGTCCAGCAGAAAGAGGGCGCCCAGCACCACGCTGGTGAGAAGCAGGGAAATCCCGGCCGAGCGGACATCCATCAGCAACATGGTACACAGGGGTATCAGTGGCGACAGCAGGATGACAGGGCCGGAGAAGGCTCCGGTATTGAAGCCGCCATAGGCAAGACCAAACAGCAGCAGTCCTATCAATGCCCTTGCCGCTGTGTCGAGCGAGCCGCCGCGTCCGATATAGACCGCGTTGACCAGTCCACCGAGCACGACGGCAAGGGCCGGGAAGGGGAAATATCCGGCACCCAGCAAGACCAGCCTGAACAGGGCCAATATCGCCACCAGCACTATCAGAATCAGATTCGTGATCTGAACCAGACCACGACGCCCCATCGGCATCAGGTCACTGAATTTATCTTTCACAAACACCTGCCCAGCTGACGGGAGTCCGAAGTGGTGCAGCAGGCTGAAACCAAAAACCGCTCGCCTCCCCCGTGTGACATCCCTATTGAAGCCATAAGAACCTGCATAGTAGAGGAGGGACCCTTTTTTTGCCATGTAAAAGCTCTGAATCGAATCCTGTCCAGACCCGGCAGCGCCGTAAAGCCCGCATTCAAAATTTATGCCTGTGGACTGTGCGCCTGCCGGCAACGGCCCGTATAATGAGCATTTTACCGTCTATCAGGCTGACTCGATGAGCGACACATCCTCTGACAAAACCGCCCACTTCGGCTACCGCCAGGTCCCGGTAGCTGAAAAAGCCCGCTATGTTGGCGAGGTGTTTCACTCCGTGGCGCGCAAATACGACCTGATGAACGACCTGATGTCGCTGGGCAGTCACCGTCTGATCAAGCGCTATACCGTCGAGCTCAGCGGCCTGCGACCCGGTCAGCGCGTGCTGGACCTGGCCGGTGGCACCGGCGATTTCAGTCTCTTGTTCTCGCCGATCGTGGGTCCGGAAGGCTCCGTGGTACTGGCAGATATCAACGAATCCATGGTCCGGGTCGGTCGTGACCGTATCATCGATAAAGGCAGCGATGGCAATATTCACTTTACACTGGCCAATGCCGAACAACTGCCCTTTGCCGACGCCAGTTTCGACTGCATCTGCATTGCCTACGGCCTGCGCAATGTCACCGACAAGGATGCCGCTCTGCGTTCCATGCTGCGGGTGACCCGGCCCGGAGGCCGGGTGCTGATTCTGGAATTCTCCAAGCCCCGCAACCCACTGGTGGGCAAGGCCTATGATGCCTGGTCGGCACTGTGGCCGGTGGCCGGAAAACTGGTCACCGGTGACAGCGACAGTTACCGCTATCTGGTGGAGTCCATCCGCATGCACCCGGATCAGGAAAGTCTCAAAACCATGATGGAAAGCGCCGGTTTCGTCAACTGCCGCTACCATGATGTGATGGGGGGCATCTGCGCCATTCATGCCGGCTACAAAGCGGATTGACGATGGCCTTTCCTCTCCTTCAGACTGCCCTGTTTGCCGCCCTGGAGGCGCTTCTCAACCGCGCCATCAGCCTCGATCCTCCTGCCCATCACAGGCTTGAGGCGCTCGAGGGCCGCTGTCTGGCGATTCACTGCACGGCACCCGCACTGAGCGTCTATCTCAGTGTCGATGGCAAGGGCTTGAGGCTGACGGGCCAGCGGGAAGACGAGGCCGACGCCAGTCTCAGCGGCGGCACCCAGGCCCTGCTGCAATTGCTGCTGGCCCAGGACAAGGCCCTGGCGCTGCGCAACGACGAACTCAGAATCAGTGGCGACCTGGCCCTGATGCAGCAGTTTCAGGACATCCTCGCCGGCTTGAACATCGACTGGGAATTTTATCTGGCACGCGGCATCGGGGATGTGCCCACCCAGGCTCTCAGTGATGCGCTGCATCAGGGCCGGGACTTCGTGAAGAGAAGCGCCCACAGCCTGAGCCTGGATCTGGATGAGTACCTGCATGAAGAGGGCAGGATGCTGCCCGCAGCAGCCGAGCTGCAAGGCTTCTATGACAGCGTGGATGAGCTGCGCCTGCGCCTGGACCGTCTCGGTGCCCGCATCGAGCGGATCACACACGCTTTCACAGACGCGGAGAACAGGCCAGCCCCCAGAGCTCCCGAATAAGTCCGATAGCTCTCCAGGCTTCAGCCTGCGTCCTCACGCTCGCGGCAGCTGGTAGCCATTCACCCAGAAACCATGCACCTGTCCGGGGACCTTGTAAGGCATCTTGACGGTTGCAATCACGCCGTCCTCCGGGTGCTGGGCATCGATCAGAATGAGATCCGAGCGGCCATTCTCCTTGAGCCGGTTGGCAACCCCGATCAGGTAGCCATCACCTTCCGGGGCATTCTGACGCCGGGGCACAAAGCACATTTCGGCCAGTTGCGTATCGGGCTGGCTGAAGAATTTGTGCGTGCCGGCCTGGTGATCCATGATGGCCCAGCCCTGAGCGCCCGCCTGCAAAAAGCCATAGCGATAGGGCACGGTGTGATAGCGATCGTCCTGGCGCGCCAATACCCCCGTCACTTCCGGGTACATGAACTGGATATCGTAAGCCTGCTGGCGGCGATTGTTGAGATCAACCGTCATCCGGCGCACCCGACCGACCGCCTTGACCGGATCAAAGCGTTCATGCAACTGGGGAAAGAAGGGGAATTGATTGGATTCGCCGCCATCCACATCCCAGTAGAATTTTTCACCATCGGACCAGGTTCCCATGGTATGCGTGGCCATTTCCCCGGGACCCTTGAACCAGCGGATATCACTGCCATCACCGCCCCGGTGCATGACGCCCATCCAGCTCGGCAAGGTGGAATCCCAGGCGAAATGGGGTCCACCGGCCTCGATGATCTGGCGATTGGCCGCCAGTGGCGTGATCAGAAACCCAATGTGTGTGGCGGTCACCGAAAAATCATGGATCATGCAGGCATAGGGCACCTTGATCCAGGCCGACCAGGTGACCCGGCCGCCAAGGGGTTCCACCGAAAAAATCTCGACATCGTCGGTCAGAAAGCCCTTGGCCTCATAGCCGAAGCAGATCATTTCACCGGTTTCGGCATCGATCTTGGGATGCGCGGTAAAGGTCTGCCCCTTCATGCCCCCGCCAAAGGTGTAGTAGTCATCCAGCGTATCCAGGGTCAGTGGGTCCATCGCCACCGGTGGGCTGTCTTCCTTCATCGCCAACAACTTGCCATGATGATAGAACACCTGGGTGTTGGCGGTGCCACGGCTCAGGCCGGCCGCCAGGGGATCGTCGGTCATGGGGTTGCGGTACATGCCGAACAGGGAGCGGCGGGCCGCATGCTGGGCTTTCCAGCGCTGGTTTTTCACATAGCGGCTGCGGTAATCCGCGTGACCGTCCTTGATGCGCCACATGGTGACGTGGCCTTCCCCGTCGAAGGGAATGTCGTTCTCATAGTCCGGAGCCTTGGGGTATTGGGGATCGGGGCCAACCCGGTAAAAGGCGCCATCGAGATCCGCCGGCAGATCCCCTTCCACCTCGCAGTCGTACAGATCATTCTCGGAACGCGAGACCGCCCCCGCCGCACTGCCACCTGCGCCGAACAAAGGAGGCTGCTTCGGAAACTGCAAGCCCGCGCGGGCCTGGTTGCTCATGCCCACCAACCCGGCCGAAGCCACCGCGCCGGTGGCGATTACCCCGCCCAGGAAGCCGCGACGGTTGAGGGAAGTGGAAACCTGTTCTGTCGCACTCGCGTGCTCTTCATCAGGGTGCGCCGAGTGCCTGTCATTATCGACTGTCTTGTTATTTGCCATGTCACCATCCCTCGTTTGCAGAAATCGTCAATATCTCCTGGTGGCATCTGGATCCCGGCTTGGGCCGGGATTCAACTCCATCAGAGCTTCCCTATCAGAGCTTCCCTAAATGATATGCCGGTTGAGGCCACTGTTCCAGACCATTGATTCTACCCCTTGCGAGGGCTGCAATCCAGGCGCTTTGTCCGCGCCGGCAAAAGCCGTCTGGTCATGGCGGGCCGTTTAGTGGTAGAGTTGCCGCCTCTTTTTATCCCGCAATTCAACCAGTTATCCCGGGTTTTCGGTGAAGAAATACTTACGTCTGCTGCAGATCTACCGCGTCGTTGCCGCCTACCGCCTGTTTGAACTGCTGGAGGGGCTTGACTACGCCAGAAGCGCCAGACTGCTGCTGCGCCTGCCAGCCCCCTTCTTCAGCAGACGTGGCGGCTCGAGCCGGGGCCAGCGTCTGCGTCTGGCACTGGAAGAATTGGGGCCGATTTTCATCAAGTTCGGACAGCTGCTCTCCACCCGCCGCGACCTGGTCCCGACCGATATCGCCGATGAACTGGCCAAACTGCAGGATCAGGTCGCGCCCTTCCCCGGCGCACAGGCTCAGGCGCTCATCGAAGCCACATTGGGCAGCCCGGTGAGCGAGTTGTTCAGCGAATTCTCTACCGAACCACTGGCCTCGGCCTCCATTGCCCAGGTTCACGGTGCCCGCTTGAAAAGCGGGGAAGAAGTGGTCATCAAGGTTATCAGACCCGGCATCGAAGCCACCATCACCCAGGATATTGCCTTGTTGCACACCCTGGCCGCACTCATGGAGAAATACCTCCGCCAGGGCCGTCGTCTGCGCCCCAGAGAAATCGTGCGGGACTATGAACATGTGATTTTTGACGAACTCAACCTGCTGGCGGAAGGCGCCAACACCAGCCAGCTGCGGCGCAACTTCGAGAATTCACCGGCTTTGTATGTGCCCCGGGTCTACTGGGACTTCTGCCAGCGCAATGTGCTGGTCATGGAGCGCATCCATGGGATTCCCGTCAGTGACGTGGCAGCACTCGAGGCCGCCGGTATCAACCTGAAGAAACTGGCGGAGACCGGCGTGGCCATTTTTTTCACGCAGGTCTTCAACCACAGCTTTTTTCATGCCGACATGCACCCCGGCAATATCTTCGTGTCGCGCGAACACCCGGACAGGCCTCAATACATTGCCATCGACTGTGCGATCATCGGTTCGCTCAGCAAGGCCGACCAGCAGTATCTGGCGCACAATCTGCTGGCCATTTTCAAGCGGGATTACCGCCGGGTGGCCGAACTGCATGTGGAGTCCGGCTGGGTGCCGGCAGACACTCCCGTCAATGCCTTTGAAGCCACCATGCGCAGCGTTTGCGAGCCCATTTTCCAGAAACCCCTGAAAGACATCTCCTTTGGCCTGCTGCTGATCCAGCTCTTTCAAACCGCCAGCCGCTTCAACATGGAGGTGCAGCCCTCGCTGATACTCCTGCAGAAGACCCTGCTGAATGTCGAGGGCCTCGGCAAGCAATTGTACCCGGACCTCGACCTCTGGCAGACGGCTCTGCCCTTTTTGGAAGAATGGCAGAAGCAGCGCCTGTCGCCGCTGGAAAACCTGAAAAAAATCCGGGAAAAACTGCCGCAATGGCTGGAGCAATTGCCGGAAATTCCGGAACTGTTGCTTGCCGCCATCAGTGCAACCCGGGATGGCCGGCATCAGCTCCAGGCGCAACTGGCGCAGCAGGAAAAAACCCGCTTGCAGGAAAAAGCCCGGCTTGCCCGGCGCAAACTCCGCTTCGCTCTGGTTGCGCTGGCCGGGGCTCTCGTCATGAGCCAGCCAGCCCTTGCCATCCGGCTGGAAAGTCTGCCACCGGCCAGCCTGTTTCTGCTGATAGCGGGACTGACTCTGCTGTATTTCCGGGAATAGGTATTTCCGGGAATAGGACCAGTGTCCCGGCATCCTCATGTACAATAGGCGGCCTGCCTTCCCTTGTGGAAACCCGTGACGTGAATGGAGAATGCCCATGCCGGCAGACTGGCTGAATCAGATCAAATGGGACCAGGACGGCCTGGTGCCGGCCATTGCCCAGGATTACCGTGACGGTCGTCTACTGATGATGGCCTGGGTCAACGCCGAGGCCCTGAGTCTTGCCGTGGCGGAAAACCGCGCGATCTATTGGTCCCGATCCCGGGGCAAACTGTGGCGCAAGGGCGAAGAATCCGGCAATGTGCAGCGCCTGCACGGGATTTTGCTGGACTGCGATGGCGACTGCATCAGCTACCAGGTCGAGCAACTTGGCGACATCGCCTGCCATACCGGTCGTCGCAGCTGCTTTTTCCGGCGTCTGGAGCAGGGCCGCTGGCAGACAGGCGAGCCGGTTCTGAAGGCGCCTGAACTTATGTACTCCAAGCCCCCGCAGGAACAAATATGAACGATACCCTGGACCGCCTGGCCACCATTATTGAAGAGCGCAAGAATGCCGACCCTGCTTCCTCCTATGTCGCGAAACTGCAACACGGCGGTCTCAACAAAATTCTTGAAAAGGTCGGCGAAGAAGCCGTGGAAACCATTCTGGCGGCCCGTGACAGCGAGCAAAATGGCGACACGTCCCAGCTTGTCCATGAAACGGCCGATCTCTGGTTTCACTGCCTGGTGATGCTGTCCAGGCTGAACACCGGACCGCAAGCCGTGCTGCATGAACTGGAGCGGCGTTTCGGGGTTTCCGGACTACAGGAAAAAGCATCGCGCGAGCAGCCCCGGGACTGATACAATCCCGGGCAATCAACAGTCAGGAGCTTACTATGGGCGTCGGTGGAATTGGCATATGGCAACTGGTCATCATTCTGGTGATTATTCTCTTATTGTTCGGCACCAAGAAATTGCGCAACCTGGGGGCCGACCTCGGCGGCGCTCTCAAGGGCTTCAAATCGGCCATGAATGATGAAAAAAAGGATGAGTCTTCCACAGATCAGCTGACCGAAGACGATGACGGCAAGACCTTTGACGTAAAAGCCGAGAAAGTCAACGAGAAAGCTGACGAAAAACAAAGCTGAACAGAAGCTGAAGCGCCATGTTTGATATCGGTTTTTTTGAATTGCTCCTGATCGGCGTCGTTGGGCTGTTGGTGCTCGGCCCCGAGCGCCTGCCCGGCACCATTCGCACCATTGCGCTGTGGATCGGGCGTCTGCGCCGCAGCTTCAACAATATCAAAATGGATATTGAAAAAGAGATTGGCGCCGATGAGATCCGGCGCCAGTTGCGCAACGAAGACATCATGGAAAAGTTCAAGCATACCCGCAGTCAGTTCACCGAGATGACTGACTCGGTAAAGAAGGACCTGGACCTGAAACAGGAACTGGCCGGGCTGGCGGACGGGGCCGCCAACAAGGCTGTCGGCGGCACTGACGACACGGCGGATGGCAGCGCTCAAAGCGAACTGCCCTTTGCGTCGCCAGACCCGGGAACGGGCTCCAGTACACCTGCATCGATTTCCTCAGTAACAGCTCCAGCCGGGGAACCGGAACCCAGGCCGGAATCGATGCCGTCCCCGGCAGTGCAGCCGTCTGCAACTGAAAAGAAATAGCTATCATGGCTGAACCCGAGTTGAACAACGACGCCAAAGAACAACCCCTGATCGAGCATCTGCTGGAGTTGCGTGACCGGATTCTGCGCAGCCTGCTGATGGTGGCGGTCATCTTTCTGTCTCTGTTTGCCTTCTCCAACGATATCTACACCTTTGTTTCGGCACCGCTGACCCAGGTCCTGCCGGAAGGCGCACGCATGATCGCAACCCAGGTCACCTCGCCGTTTTTTGCCCCCTTCAAGCTGACCCTGGTGGTTTCGGTGTTTCTTGCCATTCCTTTTTTGCTGCACCAGGCCTGGGCCTTCATTTCTCCCGGCCTGTACAAGAACGAGATCAGTATCGCCTTTCCCATTCTGCTGTCCAGCGTGATCCTGTTCTATCTCGGCGTGGCCTTTGCCTACTATGTGGTCTTCGGTTTCATCTTTGCTTTTTTTACCTCCGTCGGCCCCAGTGATGTGACCATCATGACCGACATCAGCAGTTATCTCGATTTTGTGCTGGCCTTGTTTTTTGCTTTCGGGCTGACCTTTGAAATCCCGGTGGCCACCGTACTGCTGATCTTCTCTGGCGTGACGACGCCGGCAGATCTGTCGAAAAAACGACCCTATGTCATTGTCTGCTGCTTTGTCGTCGGCATGCTGTTGACACCCCCGGATCCCATCTCCCAGTCGATGCTGGCCATCCCCATGTGGATGCTGTTTGAGGTCGGCATCCTGGCCGGACGCCTTCTTTACCATCCTGATCCCGATACCGAGCCGGATACTGAAAAAGAACAGACAAGGGAAGAGTCCAGATAGGAGCCGTCACCCCGTCACTGCCGAAAGGATCCATGTCAGACCAGACAGAAAAAAGCTCTTGGCTACGGGTAGGTGAGGTTCGGCAGAGCAAGACCGGTCTTTCTGCCGTGCACGCCAATGCCTGCCAGGACATGCCCGGGGGAGTCCGGCGAGGAGCGCAGCGAGCGAGCGGAGCTCCCCCGGGTGTGGCCCTGCGCTGAAGCCCCGGACGGCATCAAAAACCGTTCACCTGACGTTTTCCTGTATCGGACCTGCGCGGGGATGACTGTACGGGGAGAGCAATCAGCCTCTGAGGATAAAGGTCACGGGACCGTCATTGACCAGACTCACCTGCATGTCTGCGGCAAACTTGCCGCAGGCCACCTTTCCTGAGCCCGCGTGCCGCTGGCGGGCCTGTTCGACGAAATAGGTATACAGTGCCCTGGCCTCGGCGGGCGTTCCAGCTCTGGAAAAACCCGGACGCAGACCCTTGTCGGTATCGGCCACCAATGTGAACTGGGAAACGATCAGCACGCCGCCGTTTATGTCAGAGACACTCAGATTCATCCTGCCCTGGGTATCGGCAAAGACGCGATAGGCCAGAATTTTTTTCAGCAGGCGGTCCGCCCCTGACTCGGTATCAGCCTGCTCGACCCCCAGAAAGACCAGCAGTCCCGGGCCAATCTCGCCCAGGGATTCAGAAGCCACCCTGACCTCGGCCCGGGTGACCCGTTGTATCAGTGCCAGCATGCCATTCCCCGGTAAAAGTGCAGTCCGGGAACGTGAGCCAGGGTATCAGCCCCTGGCCTCGCTGCCCCTGGACATGCGCTTGCGTTCATTTTCGCCCAGATACTGCTTGCGCAGGCGAATATTGTGCGGTGTGATTTCCACCAGCTCGTCGGTCTCAATAAACTCCATGGCCTGCTCCAGGCTGTGTTTGACCGGCGGCGTCAGAACCACGTTCTCATCATTGCCGGACGCCCGCATATTGGTCAGTTGCTTGGCCTTGGTGGGGTTCACCACCAGATCGCTGTCACGGCTGTGCAGACCCACTATCATGCCTTCATACACCTCGATACCCGGCTCCACAAACAGACGCCCCCGCTGCTGCAAGGTATCCAGCGCATAGGCGAGGGTCTTGCCCTTCACCATCGACACCAGCACACCATTTTTGCGGCTGGCAATCTCTCCGGCCTTGTAAGGACCATAATGGTCAAAAATATGGGTCATGATGCCGCTGCCCGAGGTCAAACCAAGAAACATCGATCTGAAACCAATCAGCCCGCGGGTGGGGATGATGAAGGTCATTCGGCTGCGGCCCTTGCCGTCGGATGACATGTCCTGCATCTCGGCCTTGCGATAACCCAGCTCCTCGATCACGGAACCCTGATGCTCTTCCTCGACATCGATGACCAGTGATTCATAGGGCTCGTTTTTTACTCCATCGATCATTTTTATCACGACTTCAGGCCGTGACACTGCCAGCTCAAAACCTTCCCGGCGCATGGTTTCAATCAGCACGGACAGATGCAATTCACCACGACCGGACACCTTGAATTTATCCGCCGTTTCGCCCGGCTCCACGCGCAGGGCCACATTGTGAATCAATTCTCTTTCCAGCCTCTCCTTGATATTGCGGCTGGTGACATATTTGCCATCTTGCCCGGCAAAGGGTGAATCATTCACCTGGAAGGTCATGATCACCGTCGGTTCATCCACGGTCAGAGGCGGCAAGGCCTCGGGTTTGTCAGGATCACAGATGGTGTCGGAAATATTCAGATCCTCGATGCCGGTAATACAGACGATCTGCCCTGCCCTGCCCTGCTCGGTGTCTACCCGATCCAGACCCATATAACTTTTTACCAGCCCGATCTTGCCCTTGCGGTTTTTTCCCTCACGGTCAACAATTGCCACCTGCATACCGGTTTTTATGATACCTCTTTTTACCAGGCCCACACCGATGACACCCACATAACTGCTATAGTCCAGCGCACTGATCTGCATCTGCAGGGGACCATTTGCATCAACCGCGGGCGCCGCCACCTTGTCCACGACCATCTGGAACAGAGGCTCCATATTGTCTGCCATTTCAGTGGGGTCGAGTCCGGCGATGCCGTTGAGCGCTGAAGCGTAAATCACCGGGAAATCCAGCTGCTCTTCGGTGGCACCCAGGCGATCAAAAAGGTCAAAAACCTCGTTGAGCACCCAGTCGGGTCTGGCGCCATCACGATCGACCTTGTTGATCACCACGATGGGCTTCAGACCCCGGGCGAAGGCTTTCTGGGTAACGAAGCGGGTCTGCGGCATGGGCCCATCCACCGCATCCACCAACAGCAGCACACTGTCCACCATGGACAGCACACGCTCCACTTCACCGCCAAAGTCGGCGTGTCCGGGAGTATCCACGATGTTGATATGGTAGCCATTCCAGCTCACCGCCGTATTTTTGGCCAGGATGGTAATGCCACGCTCCTTTTCCTGATCATTCGAGTCCATTACCCGTTCCACTTCCTTGCCGCGGGTAGCCAGGGTTCCGGACTGCTGCAGCAGCTTGTCCACCAGGGTGGTTTTGCCGTGGTCGACGTGGGCGATGATCGCGATATTTCGAATCTTCTCTATCACAAAGGTGTCCTGATGAAATGGGGCTGGTAAACAAAAGGCGGCGATTATACATCACAAAGCACCCAGCCGTCTGTCGTGATTGGGAATCTCCTGCGCCAGGCCCCTCACAGTATGGCGGGGAACTACGAAGCCGGGCGGTAGACAGCTACGTTATGATGCCCCGCTTCCCGCAGATAGGAGGCGTGCAGTCGGCTCATGATCCCCTTTTCACAATACAAGAGATAGCAACGATCCGGACTCAGGGATTTGAAGGCCATATTCAGCCGATAAAAAGGCAAGGCTTCAACCTGTGATCCTGCCACCTCCAGGGGCTTCAGGGCTGCTTCATCCGGATGCCTGATATCCAGAATTATGGCGTCTTCGCCTGCGGGCAGAACCGGCTCCGGCGGCGCGGCGGCAGACTCCAGGTCCAGCTTGAGATCATGAATCTGCCGAACCTGGCGCTGTTGGAGGGCACGTTCAAGAACGGCAAAATCAAAGTGCGCCTCCTGTTGTTCGATCTTGTGCCGGCGGGCACGGGTCGTGGGTCTGACCGAAATGACGCCGCAGTACTCCGGCACCATGGCGGAGAATTCTTCCGTACCAATGGCGCGGGCACTGTCGACGATGTCCTGCTTGTCGGTCATGATCAGAGGCCGCAACACCATCTGGCTGGAGACCTCGTCGATAATGGCCAGGTTGGCCAGGGTCTGGCTGGAGACCTGGGCCACACTTTCACCGGTCACCAGTGCTGACAGGTGCATGTCCTGCGCCACCTGGCTGGCCGCCCGCAGCATCATGCGCTTCAGGATGACCCCCATCTGGGAATTTTCCACTTTCTCCAGGATCTCTGCCACGACCTCGGCAAAGGGTACCGTGACAAATTTCACGCGCTGTGACGCGCCATATTTCATCCACAGATAAAGTGCGATTTCCTTCACGGCAATCTCATGCTCGTGCCCGCCCAGGTTGAAAAAGCAGTAATGGGTCTTGAGCCCGCGCCGAATCGCCAGATAACTGGCAACCGAGGAATCGAAGCCCCCGGAAATCAGAGAGAGCACCCCATCCTGGGTACCTACCGGGAAACCGCCCTGCCCCTTGCGGGCTTCCTCGATGACATAAAGAAACTGATCCCGTATCTCCACCTGCACCAATACCTCGGGCCGGCTCAGATCGACACATCGCGCCCCACTATGGTGCAGAATTCCTGCCCCGAGACTGCGCTCCACAGCCATGGAATTGAAGCTGTGTCTGCCGGTGCGCTTACAGCGCACAGCAAAGCTCCGGCCCTGTAATTTATCTGCATAAACCGCCAGCACCTGCACCAGCATGGTGTCGAAGTCCTCCAGAGGGAACTTGCGCACCTGGGCAAAGGAACAGATGCCGGGGGTATTGGCCAGCACTTGTGCAAGCTCACGTGCATGCTGCCCATCCGCAGCAGCCAGCGTGTCCGGTGAACCCAGCTCCAGGTAATCCCAGTGAAAACCGACCGTCACCGGCGGATTTCGCCGAGCCAGCAAAGCGCTGAGGTTCCCGGCAAGCCGACGAATGAAGCGCATGCGCACCGAACGGCTTTTGATGGTCATTTCGGGCGAGTACTTGACGATGAATTTCATACGGGAACACTGATCCTGACAAAAAATGACCCAAAATAGAGCGCATTTTTCTTATATGCATTTATTTGGTGCGTTTTGGCATGAGCGCGAAGGCAAGCAAACCCGATTGTCTGCTGCAAACCTTCGGGAAGCGCTGAATAAAGCGGCTATACCTTTCAACTTGCAGCGTAATGGCATATATTTTGCTCCCTGTGTGATACTTGTGGCAAGCAGGCTTTCCAGACCATCAGGGCAAGTCCACAACGTATCACAAACAAATAGCGTTAATTTTTTCAGAAGGCCATGGGGCCGTCGATTAACCCTACGGAGGAGCAAGAATGTCTGCAAAGACGATACAACTAATAAAAGACAATGATGTAAAGTGGGTTGACCTCCGTTTTACGGATTTCAAGGGCAAGGAACAGCACGTCACCCTGCCGGCCGGCGATGTGGACGAAGATTTTTTTGAGGGCAAGATGTTTGACGGCTCTTCCATCTCTGGATGGAAAGGTATCAATGAATCCGACATGATTCTGTTGCCGGATGACAGTACGGCCGTTCTTGACCCCTTCTCCGAGGATGCCCAGGTCAATGTCACCTGCGAAATCCTTGAGCCTTCAACCATGCAGGGTTATGACCGCGATCCGCGCACCATTGCCCGCCGGGCCGAAGAATACCTGAAATCCACCGGCATCGGCGATGCGGCCTATTTTGGTCCCGAACCGGAGTTTTTCGTTTTCGACGACGTCAAATGGAAATCCGATATCAGCGGCTCCATGTACAAGATTCACAGTGAAGAGGCCCACTGGTCCTCCGACCGCGAGATTGAAGGCGGCAACACGGGTCACCGGCCTCGCATCAAGGGCGGCTATTTCCCGGTGCCACCACTGGACTCCCTGCATGACATCCGCGGCGCCATGTGCTCGGCAATGATGGATATGGGTCTGAAAGTCGAAGTTCACCACCACGAAGTGGCCACCGCCGGACAATGTGAGATCGGTGTCGCCTTCAACACACTGATCAAGAAAGCGGATGAAGTGCAGATCCTGAAATACTGTGTGCACAACACTGCCGATGTCTTTGGCAAAACCGCCACCTTCATGCCCAAACCGCTGGTAGGCGACAATGGCAGCGGCATGCACGTGCACCAGTCCATCTTCAAAAACGGCAAGAACGTATTCGCCGGCAATGGCTACGCCAACCTGTCTGACGAGGCCCTGTACTACATCGGTGGCATCATCAAGCATGCCCGGGCCCTGAATGCCTTCGGCAATGCCTCCACCAACTCCTACAAGCGTCTGGTCAAGCATTTCGAGGCACCCACGCTGCTGGCCTATTCTGCCCGCAACCGCTCCGCATCCATCCGTATTCCGTACATCCTGGGTTCCAACCCCAAGGCGGTGCGGGTAGAAGTGCGCTTTGGTGACCCCAGCGCCAACCCCTATCTGTTCTTCTCTGCCATGATGATGGCCGGTCTTGACGGCATTCAGAACAAAATCCACCCCGGTGGCCCTGCCGACAAGGATCTCTATGATCTGCCACCGGAAGAGGAAGCCAAGATCCCAACCGTGGCCGGCAGCCTGGAAGAAGCACTGGATGCCCTGGATGCAGACCGCAGCTTCCTGACCAAGGGCGGTGTGTTTACCGATGAGGCCATCGACGCCTACATCGCGCTCAAGAAGCAGGACATCGTGCTGGTGGGCATGACCACCCACCCGCTGGAGTTCGAGTTGTACTACAGCGTGTAACAAGAGAAGGATGGTTTCCTCTTTGCAAAATCCCGTCACCCCGGCTCATTGACTGGATTCCCGCTTACGCGGGAATGACGTCCCTGAACCGGGAGTGACGCCTCTGAATGATGAGACTATCCGATCTTTGCAGAAATGCATCCGAAACAGCTTGCTCCATATTGGTGCAAGCTGTCTCTTCCCCTGCTATGCTCTCCCATTGAAAACAGGCGCTTATACTTTTTTTTTCGATTGGTTCGGTATTTGCATACTTTTGCTTATCCACTGGAGCCGCTTGTTTTGAATACTGAACACCTCAATACCCGTCTGATCGACAACCTGACCACAGCCATCATCGTGCTGGACGCGGAGCTGCGTCTTTTTCATCTGAATCCGGCGGCGGAGGCTCTGCTCGAAACCAGTGACCGGCATTGTCACAATGCCTATGTCGGCGACATTCTGTGTGTGGCTGGAGACACTCTCGAATCCATGCGCAACGCCCAGCTCAGTGGCAGTACCTATATCGCCCGCAAAGAACAGCTGACGCTGGCTGGCGGCAACAGGCTGATCGTCGATTATGCGGTATCTCCACTGCACGACATCGGTGAGAATTTTCTGCTGATAGAGATCCAGGGCCTGGATCGTTCCTACCAGATCAGCCGCAAGGAAACCTTTCTGTCCAACCACGAAACCACCCGGGAACTGGTGCGGGGCCTGGGCCATGAAATCAAGAACCCCCTGGGTGGCATTCGTGGTGCAGCCCAGCTCCTGGCCCAGGAGCTGAACAACAAGGAACTGCAGGACTACACCAGCATCATCATCAAGGAAACCGACCGCTTGGTGAAACTCGTCGACGGCCTTACCGGAGGCTATCAGAAGCCCCGGCTGAAGCTGATGAATATCCATGAGGTGCTGGAGCGCACACGCAATCTGGTGGAGGCTGAAACCCGGGGCAGGATTGTTTTCATCCGGGATTATGACCCCAGTATTCCTGAATTCATGGGCGACGTGGAACAGCTTATCCAGGCCGTGCTCAATATTACCCGCAATGCCATGCAGGCTCTGAGTGAAACCGACATGAAGCGGGTCAAGCCCCGCATCACGCTGAAAAGCCGCGCCGTCAGCCAGGCCACCATCGGATCCCAGATTCACAAACTCGTTGCCCGCATTGAAATCACCGACAATGGCCCCGGTATCGACCCCGCCATTATCGACAATATTTTTTATCCCCTGATCAGTGGGCGTGCCGAGGGAACCGGCCTGGGGCTGTCGATCGCCCAGACCATCGTCCACAACCATGATGGCCTGATCGAATGCGAGAGCCAGCCGGGCCGTACCCGCTTCATTGTGTCTATCCCGCTGCAACAGACGGAAGGAACAGAGTAATGGCAACAAAAGACAGCATATGGATTGTGGATGATGACCGCTCCATCCGTTGGGTGCTGGAAAAATCCCTGGAAAAGGCCGGGTTCGACACCATGAGCTTCGAGAATGGCAACCTCATGCTGGAGATGCTCAAGACCCGGCAGCCCGACGCCATCATCAGTGACATCCGGATGCCCGGCAGCGATGGCCTGGAAATTCTGCAAGGGGTGCATGACAGCCATCCTCAGGTGCCGGTCATCATCATGACCGCGCATTCGGATCTCAGCTCGGCGGTCAAGTCCTATAAGCGCGGCGCCTTCGAATATCTGCCCAAGCCCTTCGATGTCAACGAAGCCGTGGCTGTCACGCGGCGTGCCGTCTCACATTCGAAGGAGGAAAAAACAAAAACACCCGGCAGCCCCTCTGCCGAACCCAAGGAAATCATCGGAGAAGCTCCGGCCATGCAGGAGGTCTTCCGCGCCATCGGTCGGCTTTCGCATTCCAACATCACGGTACTGATCAAGGGTGAATCCGGTACCGGCAAGGAACTGGTGGCCCAGGCCCTGCACCGCCACAGCCCCCGGGCGGAGCAACCCTACATTGCGCTGAATGTGGCGGCCATCCCCAAGGATCTGATCGAATCCGAACTCTTTGGTCATGAAAAAGGCTCCTTCACCGGCGCCACCAACCTGCGCAAAGGCCGCTTTGAGCAGGCCGACGGCGGCACCCTGTTTCTGGATGAAATCGGGGACATGCCCATGGAAACCCAGACCCGGCTGTTGCGGGTGCTGTCCGACGGCGAATTCTTCCGGGTTGGCGGACTGACGCCGATCAAGGCGGACGTCCGCATCATCGCCGCCACCCATCAGGATTTGCTCGCCCGGGTCAAGGAACATCTGTTCCGGGAAGATCTCTACCACCGCCTGAACGTCATTCCCATCAACCTGCCCCGGCTCGCCGACCGCCGGGAAGACATCCCGGCCCTGTGCGACCATTTCCTGCGCAAGGCCGCACAGCAGATGGACGTGGAAACCAAGGTGCTGCGCCCGGAAACCATCAAATACCTGTGTGCCCTGAACTGGCCCGGCAATGTCCGGCAACTGGAGAATTTCTGCAGCTGGATCAGCGTCATGGCCTCCGGCCGCGAGGTCTTTATCAATGACCTGCCGGATGAATTTCTCAAGCCCCTGGAGCAGGGCACGGTCAGCGAAAGCTGGGCACAGAAGCTGCGCAGCTGGGCCGACCAGGAACTCAGCCTCGGCCACAGCGGCATCCTGCAGCAGGCCACTCCGATTTTTGAACGCAGCATGATCGAAGTGGCCCTGAAGCACAGCGGTGGTCGTCGTCGCGACGCTGCTGAATTGTTGGGCTGGGGCCGCAACACCCTGACCCGCAAGATCAAGGAGCTGGGCCTGGCCATCACGGACACCGATAGCGAAGAAGACTGACCCAAACCGGGACGCCATCCACCCCGACAGCCCCTGGAGCTACCTCATAAAATCCGGTCCGGGAATATTTTGGCTCGCAGCCAATATCAATATCTTGTTATTCAATATGGATTTTTTATGTTCAATATTGTTCTTTTTGAACCGGAAATACCCCCCAATACCGGAAACATCATTCGCCTGGCAGCCAACACCGGCTGTCATTTGCACCTGATTGAACCCCTGGGCTTCAGCATCGAAGATAAAAAACTGCGGCGCGCCGGGCTGGATTATCACGAGTACAGCACAGTGCAGACATGGCCCGACTGGCAGACTTTTCTAATGGCCCGTCAGGCCTCCGACAGGCTGTTTGCCGTCAGCACCAAGGGTCGAAAGATTTATACCGATGTGGTCTTTGCAAAAGGAGATTACCTGGTCTTTGGCCCGGAAACCCGGGGCCTGCCCTCTGAACTGCTGACTGCGGAGGTGATCACAGCGGTGCTGCGGCTTCCCATGCAAAGCAACAGCCGCAGCCTCAACCTCGCCAATACCGTGGCGGTATTGGTCTACGAAGCCTGGCGGCAGCTGGGTTTCAAACAAGAGACAAGGTGACGCCAGCCTTTCTCCGCAAGCGGGAAGAGGCTGGGAGTCTGTCGGACTCAGATAGTCCTACTGGGTATTGCCGCTGCTGGCGGCTTCCTGTGCCTGTTTGTCCGCCAGGTTTTTCTTGGCCTGGGCATAAAGCACTTCGAAATTGATGGGGGCCAGCATCAACGGCGGGAAACCGCCCTTGATCACAAGCCCGTCGATGGATTCCCGGCCATAGGGGAAAAGCACACTCGGACAGGTGATATTCAGTACCTGCTCCAGCCTTTCGCCATCGATCCCGTGGACCTCGAAAATACCTGCCTGCTGCACTTCCACCAGAAACACGGTTTTATCTTCGTGCTTGACGTCAGTGGTCAGGCGCAGAATCACCTCATAAAGACTGTTTTCAATATGGCGGTTGCTGCTGTTGATGCTGAAATTCACCTGAGGGCTGTAGGGCCGCCGGAAGGATTCGGGGCTGTCGGGCGCCTCAAAGGAGGCATCCTTGATATAGATTCGCTGTACCGCAAATCTGGGTGCATTCGCCTGGTCCTGCTCTGATGCAGCGGCCGGGGTTTCCTGGATATTGTCATTTTCAGCCATTGTGTACCTTACCTTGTTTCTGTGAGTAAAAATTATTGTTTGTTTGTCGTCGTCCGGCTCAGGTGACCAGCGGCAGGCTCTGGGCACGCCATTCGGCAAGACCGCCGGAAAGACGACTCACCTGGGTAAATCCTGCCACTTGCAAGGTCTTGACCGCAGCGCCGGAGTGCTGGCCCATCTCACAGACAACGATCAAGGGACTTTCTTTCTTCTTTTCCAGTTCCGGCAGCCGCTCACTGAGCTTCGCCAGCGGAATATTGACGGCATCAACGATATGCCCCCGGTCAAAATCTTTTTTATCCCTGACATCGAGAACTGCGGCATTGGAGCGATTGACCAGCAGGGTGACCTGATGCGGACTGAGCGCCTTGCCCGCTCGCGCCTGCTGATAGAGAACCAGAGCCAGCACGAGAACGACCCAGAGGCTGGCAAGCATCCAGTGATTGGCGATAAATTCCAGAAACTGCCCCATAACCCTCTCAAACTCCAGCCTATCCGCAAGCACAGATCCCGGAACAGGCCTACACTCGCAAAAGAGGCACGGAGTATACACGCCTATTCCCGGGAGAAAAAGTACGGAATCCGGCCTGCGACGCCGGCACAGACATGCGGCACGCTGTAATTCATCGACACTTTCAGGGATAATACCCCAGCAATCAAACAGACTGCCGTCCCAACGCGCGGCGGCCGCCAGCGCAAGGCCATGCCATTGACCAGCACCTCTGTCACAACACCCACCCTTCTGCTCATCCTCGATGGCTGGGGTCATCGCGATGATCCCGCCTTCAATGCCATCAGCATGGCCCGGACCCCGGTATGGGACAAGCTCTGGCAACAGTGCCCCCATACCCTGTTACAGACCTCGGGACTGAAAGTGGGCTTGCCGCCCGGACAGATGGGCAACTCCGAAGTGGGCCATATGAATCTGGGTGCCGGCCGCGTGGTCTATCAAAACCTGACCCGCATCAACAAGGCCATAGAAGACGGCAGTTTCTTCGAAAACCCGGCACTGACCCGGGCCGTGGACAATGTCGCCAACAGCGGCAAAGCCTTGCATATCATTGGCCTGCTGTCTCCCGGCGGCATTCACAGCCACGAACAGCAGATTGCCGCCCTGATCGATCTCGCCCTGAGCCGTGACTGCCGGAAAATCTACCTGCATGCCCTGCTCGATGGCAGGGACACACCTCCTCGCAGTGCCCGCGACTCGCTGGCCCGCTTCAGTGACAAACTGCACAGCGCCGCCTGCGGACAGATTGCGTCCATTGCCGGCAGGTTCTTCGGCATGGACCGGGACCAGCGCTGGGATCGGGTCCGGAAATCCTTCGACGTCATTTGCCGGGGGAAGGCTGATTTTCAATACGACAACGCCGAAGACGCCCTGGATGCCGCCTATGCCCGGGGTGAAAACGACGAATTTGTGCAGGCCTCGGCCATTCTCAATGCCGAGGGCAAGACGCTTGCGATGGCATCGGGAGACGCCGTGGTGTTCATGAATTTTCGCGCCGACCGTGCCCGTGAACTCACTCATGCCTTCGTGGATACTGATTTTGACGGCTTCGACCGCGGCCTCCTGCCAACCCTGGCCACCTTTGTCACACTCACGCAATATGCCGACACCATCAAGGCACCCTGCGCCTTTCCTCCGGATGAACTCAATAATGTGCTGGGGGAGTATCTGGCCGGCCTGGGCAAGACTCAGCTGCGCATTGCCGAAACCGAAAAATATGCCCATGTGACCTTTTTCTTCAGCGGTGGCCGCGAGCAGGTCTTCCCTGGAGAATCGCGTATTCTGGTGCCCTCGCCGAAGGTGAGCACCTACGACCTGAAACCCGAAATGAGTGCCGTGGAAGTCACCGACAAACTGGTAGCGGCCATCCGCGCGTGCGCCTACGATGTCATCATCTGCAATTTTGCCAATGGCGACATGGTCGGCCATACCGGCGTTCTGGCGGCCGCCATCCAGGCCGTGGAAGTGCTGGATGAATGCCTGGGCCGGATCGATGCCGCCATCATGGAGGTCGGGGGCGACTGTCTGATCACCGCCGATCACGGCAACGTGGAGCAGATGATGGATGCCGAAAGCGGCCAGGTCCTGACCTCCCATACCTCCGGTCCCGTGCCCCTGGTGTATCTGGGCAATCAGAACCTGAGCCTGGAGAACGGCGGCGCCCTGGCCGACGTGGCCCCCAGCCTGCTGGCCATCATGGGCTTGCCTCTGCCATCGGAAATGACGGGACACAGTCTGGTACATTTCAACTGAAGGTTCTGGCGCAGCTGGGCATGGCTCCTGCCGGGGAACCGCTGAACGACTATGAGACGACACCGCCATCTGCCCTGCCTGCTACTGAGCCTCGCCCTGGCGCTGCTGCTGCCATTCAGCATCCCGCCGCTTCAGGCTCAGGATGCCCCCAGCGCCGCTGACCTGGAAGCACTCAACAAGGTCATTGCCCAGGCCCAGGCCGGGATCCGGCAACTCAACGGTCAACGCTCCTCCGCCCAGCAGGAACTGGACCAGGCCGAGCGGGAAATAGCCCGCTTCAATGCCGATATCCGTCAGTTGCAAGCCCGCATCGCGCAGGAGAAAGCCGAATTACAGCGCCTTGGCCGGCACCGTGCCGAGCTGGAAACGGCCAGAGCCGCACAACAAAAAAGCATCGCCGGCTACCTCAGGAGCGCCTGGCAGAATGGCCGCCAGGAATATCTGAAACTGCTGCTGAACCAGGAAGACCTGACCCAGAGTGCACGAATGCTGCGCTATTACGACTATTTCAGCCGGGCCCGGGCGGACAGGATTGCGGCCTACCAGCTCCTCATCGATGAAATCCAGACCCTGGAAAGCAGTACCGAGGCATCCACCCGGCGCTTGCAGGCAAACCAGCAGAGTCTGGAGCGTCAGCAGCAGGCTCTGGAGCATCAGCGGCAGGCTCGTCAGAGCCTGCTGGACGATCTGGATGTCACACTTTCCGAAAGCGGAACCCAGCTGGCAAACCTGGAACGGCAAAGGCAGGACATGCAGTCATTGCTGGAAGAGCTGGCACGCAGCATCGCCAACCTGGCCCTGGGTGATCAGCAAGTCGCCTTTGCCGAGCGGAAAGGCAAGCTGCCGTGGCCGCTTGCCGGCCCGCTGCTCAATCGTTTTGGCGAGAAACACACATTGGGCGATCTGAGCTGGCAGGGCATCACCATTGCCGCCACCGAAGGCGCCCAGCTCAGGGCCGTACACCATGGCCGGGTGATATTTGCCGACTGGTTTGCCAGCGCTGGCCTGCTCTTGATAATTGACCACGGGGATGGTTATATGAGCCTCTACGCCAACAATCAGGTGCTCTACAGGGAAGTCGGCGACTGGGTGAGCAGCGGCGAGATCGTGGCGGCGGCCGGCGATACCGGCGGGCAGCGGCAAGCCAGCGTCTATTTTGAAATCAGGCACGATGGCCAGCCCCTGGACCCGCTGTCCTGGCTGGCAAAGGCACCCTGAGCAAGCATCTTTATAACAGGGCTCAATAAATATAAGCTTGAAGACCTGCCAACTTTTGCAACGAAGACGAGGGTTTCGCTGTCTTAAGGGACAGCTTACTGAAATAAGGAACTTCCATGAAATCAGGATTGTCTGCCACCACTTCTCACCTCAAGACCCTGTTCAAGAGCGCGGCCCTGTGTACTGTCATGCTGTCCCCTGCGATGCTGGCGGCGAATGATGACACGGTCAACTCCCGGCTCCTCCCCGTCGATGAGGTCAGAATTTTCACGGAAGTGCTCAACCGTATCCGCAGCTCCTATGTGGAGCCCATCGACGACAAGACCCTGCTGGAGAATGCCGTCAAGGGCATGCTGGCAGGCATCGATCCCCATTCCACCTATCTGGCCAAGGATGACTACGATGCGCTGCAGGAAAGCACCAATGGTGAATTCGGCGGTCTGGGCGTGGAAGTCAGCATTCAAGATGGCTATATCAAGGTCATCAGTCCCATGGATGGTTCCCCGGCCGCCAGGGCCGGCATCATGGCCGGGGACCTGATCATCAAGCTCGGCGATACCCCGTCCCGTGACGTTTCCCTGGCCGATACCGTTACCCTGATGCGCGGCGAACCGGGCACCACGATTGTGCTGACCATCGCCCGCGAGGGCGTCAGTCAGCCCTTTGAAGTCACTGTGACCCGGGAAATCATTGCCGTGCACAGCGTCCGTTCCCGCGTGCTGGAGCCCGGCTATGCCTATATCCGGATCGCCCAGTTTGCCGCCAATACCGACAAGGAAGTGGTGGAGGCCCTGACGTCCCTGCAGCAAGACAGCGGTCCTCTGAAAGGCCTGGTGCTGGATCTGCGCAATAACCCCGGTGGGGTCTTGCAGGCTTCGGTGGGCGTGGTGGATGCCTTCCTGTCGGAAGGCCTGATCGTCTACACCGAAGGCCGGGTCGAAAATGCCGAGATGCGCTTTGAAGCGGACGCGGCGGACCCCAGTCAGGGCGTACCCCTGGTGGTACTGATCAACGGCGGTTCCGCTTCCGCGTCGGAAATCGTCGCGGGCGCCCTGCAAGATCAGCAGCGCGGCATCATCATGGGAACCTCCAGTTTCGGCAAGGGCTCGGTACAGACCGTGCTGCCCCTGACCAATGATCGCGCCATCAAGCTCACCACGGCCCTGTACTACACGCCCAATGGCCGTTCCATTCAAGCCACGGGCATCATTCCCGACATCGTCGTCGACCGCGGCCAGGTTACCCGGATTCCGGACAGCGTCGCCGCCTACAAGGAAGCAGATCTGACCAACCATCTTGCCAATGGCAACCGCAATGGTCCAACCGCAACCAATGCGCCGGTCCCTGCCGTCACCACCGACGAAGTGCTGGTCGCCGATTACCAGTTGAACGAAGCCGTGAATGTGTTGAAGGGGCTCAACATCCTGCAATCCGGCAGGCCCAAACCGGCGGCCTTTGCCCGGCGGGCAGCTTCAGAGGAAATCAATTGAGGACGCTCTGAACAAAGCCCCCCTGAGTCACCCCGACGTCCGACAGCCCCCGTCACTCCGGCGAAACAGCCTGGACTTCAAAGCCTGACCGTGATGCCGTGCGCCGCCATATAGCGCTTGGCTTCGGGGATGGTAAATTCACCGAAGTGAAAAATGCTGGCGGCCAGCACCGCATCGGCGCGGCCTTCGATGATGCCATCGACCAGATGCTGGAGCGTACCGACCCCACCGGAGGCGATGACAGGCACGGATACCGCCTCGCTGATGCGCCGGTTGAGTGCCAGATCAAAACCGTTGCGGGTACCATCCCGGTCCATGCTGGTCAGCAGGATTTCACCGGCGCCATAACTCACCATGCGTTCAGCCCAGGCCACGGCATCCAGGCCGGTGGGTTTTCTGCCACCGTGGGTAAAAATCTCCCAGCGCTCCGCCTCTGTCGATAGCGAGACTTTTTTCGCATCGATGGCCACCACGATGCATTGGGAGCCAAAACGCCCGGCCGCCTCCCTGACAAATTCCGGGTTCAGTACCGCCGTGGTGTTGATCCCCACCTTGTCCGCCCCGGCATTGAGCATGTCGCGAATATCCTGAAGCTTGCGGATGCCGCCGCCCACCGTCAGCGGGATGAAGACCTGGCTGGCAATGGCTTCCACCGTGTGAATCGTGGTTTGGCGGCCTTCACTGCTGGCGGTGATGTCCAGAAAGGTGATTTCGTCCGCACCCTGGTCACAGTAGCGTTTTGATATCTCGACGGGGTCTCCGGCATCCCGTATATCGAGAAAGCGCACGCCTTTGACCACCCGTCCCTGATCACAATCGAGGCAGGGAATGATACGTTTTGCCAGGGCCACGCTAGATGCCTCCATCCCAATGTACGAAATTTTTCAGCAATTGCAGGCCGTGCCGCTGACTCTTTTCCGGATGAAACTGCACGGCAAATATATTGTGATCCGCGATCGCTGCGGCAAAGGCCTCCGGGTAAGCGCTTTCACCAACGACACAGTCCCGCTTTGCCGGTTCCACAAAATAGCTATGAACGAAGTAGAAACGGGAGTCATCGGGGATGTCCTGCCAGAGGGCATGTGCACGGGTCTGCGCGACATTGTTCCAGCCCATGTGCGGCACCTTGAGAGCCACGCCGCTGCTGTCATGCAGGGATCCGGAAAAGCGCCTGACCCGACCCGGGAACAACCCGATGCAGTCGACACCCTGGTTTTCCTCACTGTACTCCATCAGTGCCTGCATGCCGACACAGATGGCCAGCACCGGGGTCGTCTCCACCACCCGGCGCAGCATGTCATCGATGCCCAGACGCCGGATTTCCGCCATGCAGTCACGCATGGCACCAACGCCGGGAAAGATCACCCGATCCGCCGCCAGAATGCTGTCTTCAGACGCCGTGACCTCTACCCTGACATGGCCATCCACATGCTCGACGGCCTTCGCCACGGAGTGCAGGTTTCCCATGCCATAATCGATGACGGCAATTTTTTTCATAAGGTCTGATCAAACTGTCGACAGCCGGTCTTACAGGCTGCCCTTGGTGGAAGGAATGGTGCCCTGCATCCGGGGATCAGGTTCCATGGCCATGCGCAATGCCCGGCCAAAAGCCTTGAAGACCGTTTCGATCTGGTGGTGGGCATTGTGGCCCCGGAGGTTGTCGATATGCAGGGTGAGCTGGGCATGATTGACGAAACCCTGGAAAAACTCATAAAACAGATCGACATCGAAAGCGCCCACTGTGCTGCGTACGAAAGGCACCTGGTATTCGAGTCCGGGACGTCCGGAGAAATCAACGACAACGCGGGAAAGCGCCTCATCCAGCGGCACATAGGCATGCCCATAGCGGCGGATGCCGGTCTTGTCCAGCGCCTTGGCAAAGGCCTGTCCCAGCGTGATGCCCACGTCCTCGACCGTGTGATGGGCGTCGATCTGCAGATCACCCTCGGCCACGATATCCATGTCCACCAGGCCGTGACGGGCCACCTGCTCCAGCATGTGTTCCAGGAAGGGCAGCCCGGACTGCATCCTGAAAAGACCGCTGCCGTCCAGGTTCACCTGGACCTTGATCCGGGTTTCATTGGTGTTGCGCTCAACGCTGGCTTGACGGCCACTCATAACATCACCCGCTGGCTCAGTTCAAAAAGAACGCGATTATACTGCCATTGCTGCCAGGTTTCATTTATTTAGCACCCGGCAGCCATTACACTGGGAGCCTGTCTTCAGTCTTGAACCCATGAATAAAAAGCACACAGCAGCCGGCACCCCTTTCAGCACCCGAGTGCTGGCCTGGTTCGACCGGCATGGTCGCAAGAACCTGCCCTGGCAGCAGGACCCCAGCCCCTACCGGGTATGGGTTTCCGAAATCATGTTGCAGCAGACCCAGGTTGCAACCGTGATTCCTTACTTTATCCGCTTCATGCAGCGCTTCCCCTCGGTACAGGCCCTGGCCGAGGCCCCCCAGGATCAGGTGCTGCACCATTGGACCGGTCTGGGTTATTACGCACGCGCCAGAAACCTCCACCGTGCGGCACAAATCATCCTCAGCGATTTGCAGGGAATATTCCCGACCCGGCTCGATCAATTGTGCCAGTTGCCCGGCATCGGCAGATCCACCGCCGGGGCCATCCTGGCGCTGGCCAACAAGCAGCGCGCGCCGATTCTCGACGGCAATGTGAAGCGGGTACTGTGCCGCTATCACCGCGTGACAGGCTGGCCCGGACACGGCGCCACCCAGAAGCAGCTTTGGCAGCTTGCCGATCAATATACGCCAACCCGACGCTGTGCCGACTATACCCAGGCCATCATGGACCTGGGAGCCACGCTGTGCACCCGCAGTCGGCCCGCCTGTCCGCGTTGCCCCTTGCAGGAAGACTGCCAGGCCCTGGCCCAGGGTCAGGTTGCCGCCTTTCCGGAGCGCAAGCCCCGATCGGCCCTGCCTTTGAGGAGCTTGAAAATGTTGATGCTGCAAACACCGCAGGGACAGATATTGCTGGAAAAAAGGCCCGCCCAGGGCATTTGGGGGGGCTTGTGGAGCTTTCCTGAAATCGACACGGCTGCCGAGCCCGAAGATTTTCTGCAAGATCATGGCCTGGGCCAGTCCCGAACCATACAGGAATGGCCCTTGCTGCGTCACAGTTTCAGCCACTTCCATCTGGACATCACGCCGGTGGCCATCAGCCTGAAAAAACCGGCGACCATGGTCATGGAGAACACCCGCTGGCACTGGTATGATCCCTGTACTCCCGCACAGCTGGGGCTGGCGGCACCCGTGAAAGCCCTGCTGGCCAGGCTGACCCCGGCCCTCACTCCCGCGCAGGCAGGGACGCCTATTCATTCAGGAACAAACGATGGCTCGAAAAGTATTCTGCAAAAAGTATCAACGTGAAATGGAGGGCCTGCCCTCAGCGCCCTATCCAGGGGCCAAAGGTCAGGAAATCTATGAGCATATCTCCCGCCAGGCCTGGCAGGAATGGCAGGCCCACCAGGTCCGCCTGATCAACGAAAAGCAACTCAGCATGATCAATCCTGAACACCGCAAATACCTGCTGGCGCAAATGGACAGGTTCTTTGCCAATGAGGCTTTTGACGAAGCCGAGGGCTATGTCCCCCCGGCACATTGAACACCGGAAAATCTCCCCCGGAATCTTGACTATCCGATGCTCACCGGGTCTAATACGCGCCTTGCCGCAAGGCAAGATGTTTGCCAGATGCCCAGGTAGCTCAGTCGGTAGAGCAGAGGATTGAAAATCCTCGTGTCGGTGGTTCGATTCCGCCCCTGGGCACCATTTATACTTCCCAAGACATCCCATAAAGTCCACAAACCCCGCATAAGCCCTGCTATATCTAGCATTTACAGTCCTACCGTGTGCCACATTGTCCACTACAGTCCCGACAAAATTGGGGATATGAAGAAACCCTACTGGAGATACCCCCAAATGCCACTTACCGAACTCCAGGCAAAACAGGCTAAGTGCCGAGATAAGGACTAGAAGCTCAGCGATGAAAAAAGGATCCTTTGGGCAGAGCCTATAACAGCACTGCACACCTGCCATAAAGAAGGGAAATGATGCAACAATGGACAAATTACTTAGTCCCTTACGACTTCAATCATGACAAAAATGGAAAAGAATTTGTTCAACCTGTTTGGTTCCGGCTTGGCCGGCTTAGGGTATAGAGCTGTGCAAATTTTCAACATTCACCAGCATATCTTTTAAACGATTTTTTTGATTTTCTGGTGACATCGCCGCATTAAATTGCTTATCTAAACGGGACCGGAGTTGGTATCGAGACCATCTGCTATGACGAGGTCCACTACGCGGCGGGCAGTTGGCCGCATGAGAGGCGTGTCATTATCAAAGGACAAATCACCGATCATCATGGGCGTCAGCCAAAAGACAATCCCCGCTTCGTGATCACCAACGTGAAGGGGGCACCGCGGCACATCTATGAGAAGATCTATTGTGCGCACTGTGACGCGGAGAATCGCATTAAGGAACTCAAGGACGGGCTTGAGATTGATCGCACCAGTTGTTCCCGTTTTCTCGCCAACCAGTTGCGTGTGCTACTTACTGCGGCGGCGTATGTCCCGATTCAGGAATTACGGTTGAAGGCCCGGCATACCCGCTTCGGCCCGGCGCAAGTCTCTACTATCCGACTTCACCTGCTTAAGTTTGGGGCCCAGATCGAGTCTTCCGTGCGGCGAGTTGTCCTGCATCTCCCGGTGGATGCGCCGTTCGCCAATGAATGGCTGCGCATTGCAAAAAGTATCGGCGCCGTGCAGACCTGATCAATTAATCCCCGATCCTTGTCATCAACCAATCAGTTTACCCTGAGGACTTCGCTCGCCTTGATTGCAGCAATTTCACTACTGATCCGACAAAATCTTCTGAAATAGAAGCAGAACCGGGATAAATAGCTGAAATCAGCTTCAAACATCCGTAAAAGTCGATCAAACTACACGTCATATGATTACTCATGAATAATGCGGGCCAGGGTAACAGATCACCTGCGACCAAGTGGAGTTGCTGGCCCAAGGCATCATAGATTGGCACAAGGAACTCGCCCCGGCCGGTGTCACCACCTGCGTGTTTCTCGACGGCGCCTTTGAAAACGATGTCACCAAGACCAACCTCGCCGCCATTCTGGAGCAGTACGGCATCCAGAATGTGCGCAGTTTATAGGAGTGAAATGTATGCAACTTACAAGGGTGAGGCTGAAGAACTGGCGCAACTTCAGGTCATTTGATGCACCAATGCACGATGTTACCTACATTCTCGGCCCAAATGCCTCTGGTAAATCTAACTTGCTGGATGTTTTCCGGTTTTTACGGGATGTCAGTAAACCAGCAGGTGGTGGGCTCCAATCGGCGGTACTTGCGAGAGGAGGGATCAGCAAACTGCGTTGCCTTCACGCGCGCCGTGACCCGGAAGTTTCTATTGACGTGGAGCTATCCGATTCGCCGGATGATGAAGTGCCCGATTGGCGTTATGTGCTCGGGTTCAAGCCCGAAGGTAAGGGTGCGCAACGTATTCTGGTATCCAAAGAAGAAGTCTGGCATAAAGGCAATCATCTATTTTCAAGACCCGACAAGCAAGATAACAAGGATTCTCTACTCCTGACGCAAACCCGGCTTGAGCAAATTGCCGCCAATGTTGAATTCAGGGAGCTTGCAGATTTCTTCGGATCAATAACCTATTTACATCTGGTACCTCAGCTATTGAAGTTTGCTGATCAGTTAGGCGGGCGTCCTTTGGAGAATGACCCGTTTGGTCAAAGCTTTCTGGAACGGATTGCAAAAACGACAGATCGTGTTCGAACCACGCGGTTAAAGAAAATCAGTGAAGCCTTGATGTTGGCTGTACCGCAATTCAGGGAGCTGCGGTTCGTCAAGGATGATTCCGGTCATCCACATCTGGAAGCTTTGTATGCTCACCATCGGCCTAATGCAGGATGGCAAACCGAGGAACATTTTTCTGATGGAACTCTGCGTTTACTTGGGCTGTTGTGGGCATTGTTGGATGGTAGCTCCATGCTGCTTCTGGAAGAGCCTGAAATTTCGCTCAATGATGCGGTGGTGAAGGAAATACCGTTGATTATTCAGCGGCTACAAAAGAATAAGAAACCAAGACGGCAAGTGGTCATCAGTACCCATAGCGAGGCCTTGCTAAGCAATCAGGGAATAGATGGACGTGGCGTTATTTTGCTGGAAACCAGCGCCGATGGTTCAACTGGGCGAACGTTGCAGGAAGATGAAGCTTTGGCGCTTGAGGCGGGGTTTTCGGTCGCCGAGGTGGTACTGCCAAAGACACGCCCTAGTGCGGTTAATCAGCTTGGGTTTTGGGAATGATATCTGTTGCGCTGGCAACTGAGGATGAGCTCAGTGAAGCGGTAGGGCTGAAGCTGTTATCAGCGCATCCCGTTTTGACTGAAACACCTCCGATGTTGTTGGGTAGAAAAGGCTCTGGATACTTGCGATCACACATGGATAACTGGCGGCAGATGGCCAATCATAGTGTTGTAATCGTTCTGACCGATTTGGATAGAGTAGCCTGTCCATTGGTTTTGCTGGAAGACTGGTTGGGTGCTCAACGGCGATGCCCCGAAAACCTGCTGTTTCGAATTGCTGAACGCGAGGTTGAGTCATGGCTACTTGCTGACCATAAAGCGCTTAAAAGATTGATTGGCACCAAAGGCAAGCTACCATTGGAACCAGATAAGTTGTCTGATCCCAAGCAGCGCTTGCTTACGCTGGCTCAAAAAGCACCTCGGGCGGTAAAGGAAGATTTGGTTGCTCAACAAGGCGCTGTGGCTAGCCAAGGGATTGGCTATAACCGCCGCTTGGTGGACTGGGTGCAAGAAGAATGGTCTCCGAAAAGAGCCGCCACCCGCTCTCCAAGCCTTGTGCGGGCCAGAAATGCCCTGCGAGAGACTGCAAGTAGAATAATTCAGGCTAGATAATCACATTGTGGAGTCTGAGATCAGAAACAGACTCCGTTACCGTTTTTTTGGAGTCCAGCAGGCAAGCTGGATGGCGTTCCCATCAGCAGCGTGCGCTACGATCGCCGGACTGGCGATTCCAATTGTCGTGGAACACGCAAAAATGGACCCATCATAAAAATCAGTGAACGAAGCGGGTTAGGCACCAACGCCGCCAGCTTCGCGATGAAATCGAGTGGCTCGAAGATCACAT
>JAVVEZ010000091.1:0-12928 GCA_032250895.1 Pseudomonadales bacterium
GAAGTCAAAAAATCCTATAATTATCAAAAAGATAGAATTTGATAATGATTGGCATTCAGACTTCTTTTCCAGGTTCGGAGAGGCATCGCCAAGGGTTTTGTCGCACCTATTCCACAAAGGCACGTTCGATCACATAGTGGCCCTGCTCGCCATGGCGGGATTCCCTGAAACCCTGTGCATCGAGAATGCCGCAGGTATCCTTCAGCATGGAGGGACTGCCACAGATCATGAAGCGATCATCTTCCAGACCCGGTTTGGGCAAGCCAATATCCTGGAACAGTTTGCCGGATGTCATCAGTTCGGTCAGGCGCCCCTCGTTGGTGAAGGGTTCACGGGTGACAGTGGGGTAGTAAATCAGTTTCTGCGCCACGTCCTCGCCAAAGAATTCGTTGTCCGGCAATTCCCGGGAAATGGTGTCCCTGTAGGCCAACTCGCTGACATAGCGCACGCCATGGACCAGAATGATTTTTTCATATTGCTCATAGAGTTCCGGGTCCTTGATGATGCTCATGAAAGGCGCCAGCCCGGTACCGGTACTCAGCAGATAGAGATGTTTCCCCGGCAGCAAATGATCGAGGATCAGGGTTCCAGTGGGTTTGGTGCCAACCAGTACCTGGTCGCCGGCCTTCAGATGTTGCAGCTGCGACGTCAGCGGGCCATCCGGCACCTTGATGCTGAAGAACTCCAGTTCTTCCTCGTAATTGGCACTGACCATACTGTAGGCTCGCAGCAGAGGCTTGTTTTGCTGCTCCAGCCCCAGCATAGTGAAATGGCCGTTTTTGAAACGAAAACCCGGATCCCGCGTCGTCGTGAAGCTGAACAGGGAATCATTCCAATGGTGGACACCCGTGACCGTTTCCTGATTGAGATTCTTCATAAAGCGTCCTGTATCGATAAGCCCTTGCGCATAGCTTAACAGCAGACTAATCTATCGGATAAATTGTTTATATGAATATGATTATTCGTAATTGTCGATAATGAAATATACCCTCAGGCAACTGGAAATCTTCCTGGCAACGGCAAATTGCCAGAATCTGACCCGCGCCGCAGAAAAACTGTGCATGTCCCAGTCTGCCGCCAGCGGCGCACTCAAGGAGCTGGAAAACCAGTTTGATATCAGCCTCTTCGACCGGGTGGGCAAGCGCCTGCAACTCAATGATCTGGGCCTGGCGCTGCAACCCCGGGCCGAAGAGTTGCTGGAACGGGCCCGGGAACTGGAGGAGGCCCTGGGCCGGCATCTGGATGCCGGCCCCATCAAGGTCGGTGCCACCCTGAGTATCGGCAACTACCTGGCGATTCCCCTGGTGGCAAAGTATATGGAACAATTTCCCGCCAGCCGGATCACGCTGACGGTCGACAATACCGCCCGCATTACCCACAGGGTCGCCCATTTCGAGCTCGATGTGGGGCTTATCGAAGGAGAAATCAACAACCCGGACCTGCGTGTACTGCCCTGGCGGCATGACGAACTCGTGGTCTTCTGCGCCAGACAGGATCCCCATGCGGCGAAAGCAGAGCTGAGCCCGCAAGACTTGCTGGACGCCCGCTGGATCCTGCGTGAACCGGGTTCCGGTACCCGCCAGACCTTTGACCGGGCCATGCATGATCTGCTCCCGGAACTGCGGATCATGCTGGAACTGGAGCATACCGAAGCCATCAAGCGAGCCGTGGAGGCCGGAATGGGAATAGGCTGCCTGTCCCGCATCACGCTGGCGGATGCCTTTGCGGCTGGCCGCCTGCATGCCCTGTCCGTCCCCGGGCGTGATTTTCGCAGGGCCCTGTACCTGATCTACCACAAGGACAAATACCACACTGCCGGCCTCAAGCACTGGCTCGAACTCTGCGGCCTGGAGCAGGATCGGCCCTGAGGAACCGAATCGCTGAACAACGCAGGCACTGCCAGACGGACCAGGATTTATCAACGCTATTCAACGCTTGCTTAAAACTTCATCCGGACTCCCAGCGCCGCCGTGCGATCCTTGTTGGGCCGGGCACCGAAGGGTTGGCGACCGGCAATGCCATCCTGAGCGGTCAGATTTTCGATCCGGGCATAGACATTGAGAAACTTTGTGGCCTGGTAGTTTCCTGAAAGATCCAGCGTCAGCATGGAGTCCGTCTGTTCGAAGTCACCGCAGGATGCCACGACGCAGACGGCATCCACATAACTGGCACTGAGGTTCAGGCCCCAAATCCGGTTCTCCAGGCCCAGTGACAACCTGAACTGATTGTCGGGCAAATAGGGAATGGGATCACCGGCACTGACCTCGCCAAAGAATGCGGTATCGGCAATATCGGTATCGAATTCCCCATCACTGTAGGTATAGCTGACTTGCAGAGGAATACTGAAGGCTGTCGTCGTCGACAAATCTGAATTCAGCAGAAACTCCACTCCCTTGATGGTGACGGCATCGCCATTGAAGGCATCACCGATCTCGCAATCGACACCGGAAGACGCGGTACAGACGCCCAGCAGATTATCGTAATCACTCAGGAAGCCGATGATTTCAGTGCTGAAAAACGCATTCCTGAAGCGCAGTCCCAGTTCATAGTTAAGGGCCTTTTCTTCATTGATACCGGGCGCATTGGTCGGTGCACTGAAACCCTTGTGGACACCGCCCAGCAAGGTCAATTCATTGCTGACACGGTAAGAGAGGCCACCACCCGGCAACCAGACACGAACGGTATTTTTTCTGCTGTCACGAAAATCCCTGGCCTGGCCTCCGGAAAATCGGGTTCTTTTGAGTTCGATATCCTCATACCGCAAACCCGGCGTAAAGGTCCAGTTTCCCACCTCGATGAGATCATAAAGATGAACGGCCAGCGCCTGCGCATCGGATTTCTCATTACCCGCTCCACCGGGAGCGCCGACACTGTTGAGCACCAGTTCCCCCCCCAGCTGCTGATAGCCGCTGTCAAACTGAAAACGATCTTCCTGATCACGATGATACCGCAGCCCGCCCTGCAGACTGTGGCTGAAAGCCCCGGTCTGGAACAGCCAGTCCACCCCCAACTGCCCCCCCCTGGAATAATATTCACGGTTGTTGGCGCGCAGGGTGATGCTGTTCTCCGGCGTGTCGATATCGCCATGGAGGATGCCGGCCAGCATGTCCGCCGACACCCCGTCGCGGGTGCGGCCATGGTTGATATCGGCAACGATGTCGGCCCAGGAAACCCGCGTCATGGTATCCGCACTGCTGCTGCCATCGAGATCGACGCCTTCGGTCTTGAACCAGTTTCTCTTGTGCTTGTTGTTGTAAGCCGTCGCCGTCAATTTCAGGGCATCGGTGGCCCGGTATTCGTAGCGCAGAATCTGCTGCTCATGCTCGGTTGCAATATTGTCAAGTGCGGACAAGCCATAACGCCGGAAGGGATCCTGCTCAAAATCGGCATCACTCAGGCCCAGGTAACTCTGGTTGGAATCCTGCTCGGTATATTGCAGCTTGAGTTCGACCGCGTGCTTGGATGCCGAAGGCGCATAGGCCAGTTTCAGGGTGTAATCCTGCACGTCCAGACCGGTGTCCGTGCCACTGCGGTCAATGTCCTGAAAACCATCGGACTGCCACTGGTGGGTTTCCAGCAGAAACCCGAAGCCCGATGCCGTTTGTCCCCCGTAACTGCCAAGCAGGCGATAGGTGGCATCCTCCCCACCCTCGAGCAACAGATTGCCGGCCCGGGTATCCGGAATCGGCGTGGAGGCCATATTGAGTGCGCCACCAATGGTGTTGGGCCCCTGCGTTATCGCTGCCGGCCCCTTCACGACTTCGAAGGCATGGATGCGGCCCGCCGTAGGGAAGTAATAAGCCGCCGGCGCCGCATAGGGTGCCGGCGCGATCAACACATTATCCTCCAGCAGCGTGATGCGGCTGCTGCGCTCGCTGCTGACACCCCGGATACTGATATTGGGCCGCAGACCGTAACCATCTTCCACCTGGATGGAAACCCCCGGAATCTCACGGGCGATCCTCTGGATATCGGAATAGGAGAAGTCTTCCAGTTGTTCAGGCCCGATGTAATGAGCGGAGCCAGGAATGCGGCTGATATTTTCCTTGCTCCCGATGATCGTTATCTCATCGTAGAAGCCACCTTGCTGGGCAAGGCTTGCATGACTCATGGCGAGGGCGAGAAGAGAACATGCCAAAACCTTTGGCTGTAAGTGAGTCTTGGGTACTGCGGGAATCATTGGCTACGCTCCTGAATGTGAATGAATCTTTCCGGCAACAGGCGCATATAGTAATGCAAATGATAATGATTACCAAGAACAATATTTGGTTTATTTCCCTCTGTTAACATCAAAAAAGCCCGCTCATAGGTGCAAGCGGGCCTTCTGTGATGCTGTTGGTGCTGGTTATGGGCCTTGTTACTGGGCTTCTGCCCGTTTCGCGGCGGACTGTGCAATCATTTCCTGCAACTCACCCTTTTCGTGAAGGTCGGAGACGATATCACAACCCCCAACCAGCTCGCCGTCTATGAACAGCTGCGGGAAGGTCGGCCAATCTGACACCTTGGGCAGATTGGAACGAATATCCGGGTTGCTGAGAATATCGACATAGGCAAATTTTTCGCCACAGGACATCAGAATCTGGGTCACCCGGGCGGAAAAGCCACACTGTGGTTGATTCGGGTTGCCCTTCATATAAAGGATGATGGGATTACTGCTGATCTGATCGCGGATGGTATCTTCAATGCTCATGGTAGACCTGGCTAAGCTTGATGGGTTGAGTGCCATCCATTCTACCCCAACCGGGGTGAATTCGCAGTGCTTCTTGCCAATTTGCGACCAGGCCATCCATGGTCCGCTTCAACAGGCTGTTTTTCAAGCGCCGGTTATTATAGAATCGCGCCTTGTGGGTGGCTTTGGCTGCCCTTTTGTTTTTCAGGGTTTGCGCAGGATTTCGCGCACGGGGTGCCATCATGACCGTTAGACATTTCAGAAGCCTGCTGGATTTGAGTCCGGAGGAACTGCGCCGAATTCTCACGCGCGCCGGCGAACTGAAGAAGATGCAGTACGCCGGCATACCCCATGAATTCATGAAGAACAAAACCCTGGCCATGGTGTTCGAGAAATCTTCAACCCGCACCCGCGTTTCTTTCGAAACGGCGATGATCCAGTCTGGTGGCGCCGCGATTTTCCTGTCCCCGTCTGATTCCCAATTGGGCCGGGGTGAGCCCGTGGAGGATACCGCCAAAGTGCTCTCCAGAATGGTGGATTGCATCATGCTCAGAACTTTTGAGCAGACCAGGATCGAGACCATGGCCCGGCATGCCTCGGTGCCGGTCATCAATGCCCTGAGCGACGATTTTCACCCCTGCCAGCTATTGGCCGACATGCAGACCTATCTCGAACACAGAGGTGAGATCCAGGGTCGCACCGTATGCTGGATCGGCGATGGCAACAATATGTGCAATTCCTATATCAATGCGGCGCGCCTGCTGGACTTCAAACTGGTGGTCGCCTGTCCGGAAGGCTATGAACCCATGGCCAGGCTACTGGCTGACAATCAGGACCGGGTCAGCATTGTCCGCAGGCCGGAACAGGCTGTGCGCAATGCCGTTCTGGTTGCCACTGATGTCTGGGCTTCCATGGGCCAGGAAGAAGAACAAAAAAAGCGGCTGCGTGATTTTGCCGGCTTTCAGGTCACCGGAGAACTGATGTCGCTGGCAGCAAAAGATGCCCTGTTTCTGCACTGCCTGCCGGCACATCGTGGCGAGGAAGTCAGCGCCGGGTTGATCGATGCACCAGACTCCGTGGTCTGGGAAGAAGCCGAGAACAGATTGCACGCCCAGAAAGCCTTGCTGGAATTTCTCTGCACCTGAGCCCTTCTGTGATGCCTCCCGAGAACCCGGCCATGATACCGCCAACACCAGACATGCTGCTCGACGTCAGGCATATTGCCTGCCGCTACGGTGACAGCCCTATCGTCAGTGATCTCAGCTTTGGCCTTCCCCACAACCGCATCGTCTGCCTGCTGGGCCCCAGCGGCTGTGGCAAGACCACGGTGCTCAGGGCGATTGCCGGCTTCGAAAACATTTATGCCGGCAGCATTGAACTGATGGGACAGCCACTCAGCATTCCCGGCAGGACCCTGGCACCGGAGCAACGTTCCATCGGCATGGTCTTCCAGGACTATGCCCTGTTTCCTCATCTCAGGGTCAGGGACAACATTGGTTTCGGTCTCAGGGACAAAGATCCGAAGGAAAAAAACCGGCTCATCGACGAGTTGCTGAGTCTGATTCAGCTCCGGGATCATGCCGATTACTACCCACATCAGCTTTCCGGTGGCCAGCAACAGCGCGTAGCCCTGGCCCGGGCATTGGCACCCGGGCCCAAGGTCCTGCTGCTGGACGAGCCCTTTTCAAATCTGGATACCGAATTGCGGCGGAGCCTGAGCCTGGAAGTACGGGACATTCTGAAAGAGCGCAATATCAGTGCCATCCTGGTCACCCATGACCAGTCCGAAGCCTTCGCCGTTGCGGATGAAATCGGCATCATGCATGAAGGGAACCTGCAGCAGTGGGGTTCCCCCAAGACGCTGTTTCACCAGCCCTGCAACCGTTTCGTAGCCGGCTTTATCTGCAATGGCAAATTCATTCGCGCTCATCTCCTCGGTACCGGACATGCCAGCACTGTTCTGGGCGAACTTGAACTGTCCAACAGCGCCGACTTGCCAGTGCCCTGCTCCCTCGACATTCTGATCCGTCCCTGGCACATCCTGCTGGCGGAAACAGGACCCTGGCAGGCGGAAATCATTCAACAGCAATTCAATGGCGCCGCCTCCCTGACCAGCCTGCGTCTGGCCGATGGCCAAACGGTGGATTCCAGCGATGAGCACTTGCAGAATTTTGAGCCCGGCCAATGCGTGAATATCAGCCTGCGCCCGGAAAACCTGCTTGGATTCCCAGCCTGAACCCGCCATTCTAGGAGCCTGTCACCCCCCCTTTGCCGCAGCAAAACCGCACCATCCATGGGCATTCATCTGACACATCAGAATTGACCACACCTTATCCACACCATTTACACAAAAAATACACTTGCAATGCATCAAAAACCCTTGATATAGTGGTCCCACTTTTTACCGACACCTATATCTAGTGCATTGACAGCAAAGCCCTTGATGCAACGCCGTCATTTGTGTGCGTCTTGCCTTCATGAAATGACTGGTTTCAATCGCCATTACAGTTATAGGCCATTACAGCTATAGGTTACAGCCATAGAGAGTCGCCAATACATTAAAACAACAACAAGACAACACCCCGGAGCCGCCCATGCATACCGAAACTGAAGCACCCCAACCCGCCTCATCCTCCGCCCTTTCCGGCACCGGTTCCCAGGATACCAAAATAGCCGCCATGGCCCCTGGCCGCTTGCGGGTCATCAAGCGCAACGGTGCCGTCGTGGGTTATGACGAATCCAAGATCATCGTCGCCATTACCAAGGCCTACCTGGCCGTTGAGGGTGGCAATGCCGCCGCCTCAACCCGCGTTCATGAAACAGTGGCGCAACTGGCTGAAGAAATTTCCATGACCTTCAAGCGCCGCATGCCGTCGGGAGGTACTGTCCACATCGAGGAGATTCAGGATCAGGTGGAACTGATGCTGATGCGTTCCGGCGAGCACAAGGTCGCCCGGAGCTATGTCATCTACCGCGCTGACCGTGCCCGGGAACGGCAACAGGTGCAACCCCGGGACCAACAGCGTCCGGATATCCTGGTGACCTTGACTGACGGTTCTACCCAGCCTTTGAATACCGGCCGTCTGCGCACCGTGATTGCCGAGGCCTGCGAGGGTCTCGACGACGTGACCGGCGAGGTGATTTACGAGGAAACCCTGAAAAACCTCTATTCCGGGGTCAAGATCGACGATGTCAGGGTCTCCCTGGTCATGACGGCCCGCACGCTGGTGGAACAGGAGCCCAACTACAGTTATGTCGCCGCCCGATTGCTGCTGGACAGCCTGCGCAGCGAAGCCCTGAGCTTTCTCGATGTCGCCGACAGTGCCACCCAGTCCGAAATGCACTACCGTTATGCTGCAACGCTGCGCGCTTATATCGAGAAAGGAGTCAAACTCGAACTGCTGTCACCGGTATTGCTGGAATTCGATCTGGAACGCCTGGGCCAGGCATTGAAGGCCGAACGCGATGACCAGTTCACCTATCTGGGTCTGCAGACCCTGTATGACCGCTACTTCATCCAGAGCGAAGGGACCCGCTTTGAGCTGCCGCAAATCTTCTTCATGCGGGTTGCCATGGGCCTGGCGATCAACGAAGCGGACCGCGAAGGCCGGGCCATCGAGTTCTACAATCTGATCTCCAGTTTCGATTACATGGTTTCCACCCCGCAACTGTTCAATGCCGGGACCCTGCGCCCTCAGCTTTCCTCCTGTTTCCTGACCACGGTGCCGGATGATCTCAGCGGCATCTATAACGCCATTCACGACAATGCCATGCTGTCGAAATGGGCAGGCGGGCTGGGCAATGACTGGACACCGGTACGGGCTCTGGGTGCCTACATCAAGGGTACCAACGGCAAGTCCCAGGGCGTCGTGCCCTTTCTGAAGGTGGTCAATGATACGGCTGTGGCCGTCAACCAGGGCGGCAAACGCAAGGGCGCTGTCTGTTCCTATCTGGAAACCTGGCATCTGGACATCGAGGAATTCCTGGAACTGCGCAAGAACACCGGCGACGACCGGCGTCGCGCCCACGACATGAATACCGCCAACTGGATCCCCGACCTCTTCATGAAACGGGTCTTCGAAGACGGCAAATGGACCTTGTTTTCGCCCAACGAAGTGCCGGATCTGCACGACCTGCACGGCAGGGCCTTCGAAGCCCGCTATGAGCATTACGAGCAAATGGCCGCCGCCGGCAAACTCTATGTGCACAAGACCCTGCAAGCCAAGGATCTGTGGCGCAAGATGCTGTCCATGCTGTTTGAAACCGGCCATCCCTGGATCACCTTCAAGGACGCCTGCAACGTGCGTTCTCCCCAGCAGCATGTCGGTACCGTGCATTCATCCAATCTGTGTACCGAAATCACCCTGAATACCAACAAGGATGAAATTGCCGTGTGCAACCTCGGTTCCATCAACA
This sequence comes from Pseudomonadales bacterium, assembly GCA_032250895.1. Lineage (GTDB taxonomy): Bacteria > Pseudomonadota > Gammaproteobacteria > Pseudomonadales > Pseudohongiellaceae > JAVVEZ01. The sequence continues at coordinate 9,086 of JAVVEZ010000091.1, forward strand.
TGGTCAACCATGTGGATGAAAACGGCCTGAACCGGGACAAGCTGCGCGGCACCATCCACACCGCCGTGCGCATGCTGGACAACGTCATCGATATCAATTACTACTCGGTATCGCAGGCAAAAAATTCCAATCTCAAGCACCGTCCGGTGGGCCTCGGTCTGATGGGTTTCCAGGACGCTCTTTACATGCAGAAGATTCCCTACGGTTCCGACGCCGCCGTCACCTTTGCCGATACCTCCATGGAGGTCATCAGCTATTACGCCATCGAAGCTTCCACGCTGCTGGCGGAAGAACGCGGTTGCTATGACAGCTATCAGGGTTCCCTGTGGAGTCAGGGCATCCTGCCCATAGACTCACTCGCCCTGCTCCGGGAGGAACGTGGTGAACAATACCTGGAAGTGGATATGAGCAGCACCCTCGACTGGGATGCCCTGCGCAGTCAGGTTGCGGTCAAGGGCATGCGCAACTCCAATGTCATGGCCATTGCACCGACCGCCACCATTGCCAACATCACCGGGGTTTCACAGTCCATCGAGCCGACTTACCAGAACCTCTATGTGAAATCCAACCTCTCCGGCGAGTTCACGGTGACCAACCCTTATTTGATCCGGGATCTGAAACAGGAAGGCCTGTGGGACAGCGTCATGCTCAATGATCTCAAATACTACGACGGCAGCGTGCAGAACATCGACCGCGTTCCGGAGACCTTGAAAATTCTCTATGCCACGGCATTTGAAATCAACCCGCGCTGGCTGGTGGATGCGGCCAGCCGTCGTCAGAAATGGATCGATCAGGCCCAGTCGCTCAACCTGTATATTGCCGACGCCAATGGCAAAAAACTGGACGTAACCTATCGCATGGCCTGGTACCGCGGTCTGAAAACAACGTATTACCTGCGCTCGATCGCCGCCACCAGCACGGAAAAATCCACTGTCAATGCCGGCAGACTGAATGCCGTATCGGCCCTGGGCGATTCGGCAGATCTGCCTCAGGCCTGTTCCATCACGGACCCGGACTGTGAAGCATGTCAGTAACAAAGCAACCAGAAGATAAAGCAAGTGAGGTGTCATAATGTTGTCATGGGATGAATTTGAAGACGAGCAGCCCGATGCTCTCAGAACCAGCATCGGAATGAAGGCGTTTGCAGCATCCTCCGGCCACGCGGGGTCCAATGCCGTCTCCGGTGATTCTTCTGCTGAATCACCGGCATCTGCAGCCTCCTCCGACAATGCGGCAAGCCACAATGAGAATGTCGCTGACAGTAACAGAACGACTGTTACGGAAGAGACGACCACCCCGGCACTGCAAGAAGCCTCTGCCAGGCCGGATCAGGCGAAGAGCACTGCCGACCTGCCTGCGATCTCCCTGCTCGAGAAAGCACAGCTGGCCGTGCAGAAACTGGACACGACCGTCGCCAGTCAGGAGCTTGCCGGCGCCGCCGAACGGGTCACCGTGGATGACAAGGCCATGATCAACTGCCGGGCCGACCTCAACCAACTGGTGCCCTTCAAATATGACTGGGCCTGGCAGAAGTACCTGGACGGTTGCGCCAACCACTGGATGCCGCAGGAAATCAACATGAATGCGGACATCGCGCTGTGGAAACAGCGGGAGGGTGGCCTCAGCGATGACGAACGCCTGATCGTCAAACGCAATCTGGGATTTTTCGCCACCGCCGATTCCCTGGTAGCCAACAATCTGGTCCTGGCCGTCTACCGCCTGATCACCAACCCCGAGTGCCGCCAGTATATTCTCCGTCAGGCCTTTGAAGAGGCCATTCACACGCATGCCTATCAGTACTGTATCGAGTCCCTGGGCATGGACGAGGGCGAGATTTTCAACATGTACCATGAGGTTCCCTCGGTTGCCAAAAAAGCCTCCTGGGGGCTCAAATACACCCGGCAACTTTCGGACCCGACCTTCACGACCGGCACCGAAGCCAAGGACAGGGCACTGCTGAAGAACCTGATCGCATTTTATTGTTGTCTGGAAGGTATTTTCTTTTACTGTGGTTTTACCCAGATTCTGTCCATGGGCCGCCGCAACAAGATGACCGGTACCTCCGAACAGTTTCAGTACATTCTGCGCGACGAATCCATGCACCTGAATTTCGGTATCGACATGATCAATCAGATCAAGTTTGAAAACCCCAGGCTGTGGAACGAAACCATGAAGCAGGAGGCTACCCAGATGATTCTGGAAGCCACCCAACTGGAAATCGACTATGCACGCGACACCATGCCCAGGGGCGTACTGGGCATGAATGCCGCGATGATGGAAGACTATCTGAAATTCATTGCCAACCGTCGGCTGGTGCAACTGGGGCTGCCGGAGCAGTTTGTTGGTGCCCAGAATCCCTTCCCCTGGATGTCGGAAATCATGGACCTGCGCAAGGAGAAAAACTTCTTCGAAACCCGGGTTATTGAATACCAGACGGGAGGAGCCCTCAGCTGGGAGTGAAAGAGCCCTCAGCTGGGAGTGAAAGAGCCCTCAGCTGGGAGTGAAAGAGCCTTCAGCTGGGTGAAAGAGCCCTCAGCCGGGAATGAAGAAATAAAAACACTGTTACACCGGTCACCCTGCCTCTGGAGGTAAGCCATGACTAACAAAGAAGAAGCCGCCAAAAATGCCGAGCAGACCCTGATCAGCCTGGATCAGCTGAGCCAGACTCTTGAAGTCATGACCTGTGTCGTGGACCGGCTCAAACACCATCTGACCCGGCAGCTTTGCTACCATTCGGATCTGTTTCCGGACGACAAGCAGGGCCGGGCTGCCGAGAATGCGGAGTTCGCCAAAAACAGCCGTCGCCTGCGGGAAGAGAGCCTGATCGTGGAAATCACCCAACAGGAGATGGAGGACGGCTTCGATCCGGAGCTGCTTCATTAAAACATGAAAAAACTTTTGCTCCTGCTTACGCTGATCTGCGTCAATCTGAACGCAGCGGAACCCCGGGATACCATAACAGCAACGACCCCGGCCATCAGCCGGGAGAGCTATGATAACCCCTTGATCGAGATGGACACCTCGATGGGCAAGCTCATCATCGAGCTGTTTCCCAAGGAGGCACCACTGACTGTGGCAAATTTTCTCGGGCTGGCAGAAGGCACCAAGGCCTTCATGGACCCGACAAGCGGGGAGAGCATCATGCGTCCCTTTTATGATGGCCTGATCTTTCACCGGGTAATCGACGGCTTCATGATTCAGGGTGGCGATCCGCTGGGCACTGGCCAGGGTGGCCCGGGTTATCAGTTCAGGGACGAGATCAATGCTGTCAGTCTCGGTCTCGACCAGATCCTGGTGGTGGGCGATGAAGGTTATCCGCATCCCATGCTCGGCATTCGCAGTCAGGCCGATTTTCAGCAACGCGTATTAGGCCCCCTGTATGGCAAACTGGGTATCGGGAGCCAGGCTGATCTGGATGCAAAAATCGACACCGTCAATGCGGCGTTGAAAACCATGACCATAAAACAGAGCTATGAAAACCTCGGCTACCACTATAACGAAAACCTGCTTTCAAGAGCGCCGGTACGTGGCGTCATCGCCATGGCCAACAGCGGCCCCGACAGCAACGGTTCACAGTTTTTCATCAACCTGGTGGACACCGACTGGCTGAGCGGCAAACACACCGTGTTCGGCAAGGTCCGCGCCGGTCTGAATGTTCTCGATGCCATTGCCAAGGTCCCGGTCGACGCCGACAACAGGCCTCTGCAGGATGTGATCATCCTTTCCGTCAAACGCATCTGATTCATCCTGCATCCGTCATCCCCGCGCCCTGGCCCCCTGTCTACGCTGCCCCCCTCTTCTGCAACAAAAAGAGTTCACCGCCGACCCATTGCCCGTTTTCCT
>JAVVEZ010000092.1:0-12872 GCA_032250895.1 Pseudomonadales bacterium
CGCCTGCATGAAACCATCAAGGATGCCGTGGACCCCAACGGCATCATCTCAGCGGGCCGTTACGGCATCTGGCCGAAACACTTGAGGGATGAGCAGGCATGAAAGCAAGGTTTGGAGCGAAGGTCATGAAGAGACGACTGTGCAAGCTCGTGCTGACATTTGTCGCCGCCGGCACTGCCACTACCGTAACGGCCCAGGATGCCGGACAGCTGAAAAAGAGTGAAGCGGTCTATACCTACTGGTGTGCGACCTGCCACGCATCCGGCCCCGGCATGCCGGGCACGCAGGCACTGCAGGCCAAGTACAACGGCAAGCCGCCGGCAGTATTGATCGAACGTGCTGATCTGAGCCCGGAGCTGGTCAAACTCACCGTACGCAACGGGGTGTCGGTAATGCCCTTTTTTCGCAAAACCGAAATCAGTGATGCAGAGCTGGATGCGCTGGCAGCCTGGCTGAGCAAGGGAACCTCTGAATAACCCTGGCGTATCTCTGGCCTGTCAGGCAGTGCCAGGGCCAAGGCGCCCTTGCGAAGGAATGCCATCAGCCTTTCGAGCAAGGGCAACACCGCAGTCGGACCTCTCAGACTCCCGCAGAGACACGCCAGGGTTATTCAGAGGTTCCCAAGACCCAATAGCACGCTCGCCCGCTCCGGCAGAGCCTGGCGGCCCTGCCTTTGGAATAGGCTTCAATACTGCGCCGGCAGCGGGAAAAGACCGTCATAGGGCGGCCAGTTCGGCACCGGCAGTTCCGGTGGTGCGTAATAGAACGAAGCATGTACGCTGCGAATTTTGGCATCATCGATATGGAACAGTTCGATGAAATGATTGCGGCGCTTGGGGTTTTGCGGGTCGCGCCGGAATACCGCATTCACCATCACGATCTGAGCCTGCTCGTCTACCAGAAAGTAATCCCGCAGTGCCACGATGGCCACGCCGAAATCACCCTGGGTACGGCAATCCGTTTTGCCCTCGATGCCCAGATGCCCTTCCCGCAATGGCGCTCCGAAGGTCGGAAAACCATTTTCATAGCGCGAACAGCCGGGATGCCCCTTGACGATGTTGTCATTTTTGCTGGTGATACCATCGAAATAGGTATTGGTGATGGCGACCAGGGCCTCACGCGACAAGCGATCTTTTCGGGGCACATTGCGCTCTACCGGCAGGGTTTCTGCCAGCGTTTGCAGGCTGAATGGCGTGTGGCCCTCTCCATTGATGCCTGGATCGCTCTCCCGTGAAATGATCCATTCGGCTTCGGTCACTTCACCTCGTGCCACTTTTACCCGGATGGCCGCCACCGCTTCCGTGCCGCTTTCACTGATGGTGCCAAAATAGCCGGCGGTGGCATTGGCGGAATCAAAGTAACGGCGCTGCGTGGAACCCAGGCCGGTCACACTGGCCCAGACCCCCTCGCCTTCAGGAATGACCACCGAATTTTCTGTCTGGCGGAATCCGATGAACAGGCCGCCGGTTTCAGGCTGGTTGTTGACGACGGCATTCAGGTAGGCATCCAGATGCTTTCCCAGACAGGCCCGGTTACAGTTCTGGGCACTGGCAAGGGTGCTGACGGACAATGCCGCAAAGACAAGCAGCACGACGCTGACTTTTTTCATGGGCTATCTCCCTTCTTGTAGTAAGTCCTGGAATTGTGCCCCAATACCTTATGCAACGCACGTGCTTCCCGACCAAGCTTACAGGAAAGACTGTCCCGCGAGCAGGGGCGGTATCGGGCAGTCCAGCAGACTGGCGACGGCGCGCAACAGTTCGCCTTCTTCCGGGCTGACCCTGCCATCGGCGTCTATGCACATCGCCATGGCTTTGAGCAAGCGGGGTTTGTGCAGCGGCTTGAGGTGCTTGAGCCGGTCCACGGCCTGATCCAGCAGGCCCATGTCATCAATATATTCGGGTTTGTAGGTGAGCGCGGACAAGTCGAGACTGGCCGCAGCGGCGGCAAACGCAGACTGTCGGGAGGCGTCTGCGCTGTGACCGGCGCCCGCCAGCACCGAAAACAAGACCTCACATTCTGTCTTCAGCCTGCTCAGATCCACGGACCTGAGCCGCTGCCTGGTGCTCTGATCGAGGTTGTAGCGCAGAATTTTGAATAGCGTCCATTCGAACAGACTGATGTTGTCATCCGCCACCATCAACTGGCTCAGAAAGCTCATGAAGGTGCGGTACTGGGGCGGCGATAACTGGTGCAGGCTGGGCAGCGCCAGATCCACCAGCGGCAAGGCCAGGGTTCTGGGCATCCCGCGCATTTTTGCCAGCACGCGTTGCAACTCGATAAAATTGTCGGCTGACAGCCCCAGCTTCAGAATGTCGAGTTGCTTCCGTACCGTCTCCGATTCCGAACTTTCGATCAACAATGAATAAATCACGGCGCTGGCGCCAAAGGTGCTGTGAATTTCTTCCCTGAGATCTTCCGGAATGCCGGCCAGGGTGCTGGCAGCCAGCGCAATGTGCCCGGCGGAAGGATTACCGATGGCATCGATGGCCGAGCTCTTGCCGGCGAAGGCCGATGCCCCGGCAGACTGCGCCATGTTGGCCTGATGTTGGTCTGAGGTCTCGGCAAAGTCTCCCTGCCAGTTCGGATCGATACGCTTGATTCGTTCCGGCAGTGGTGGGTGGGTCGCAAAGAGCCCCATGAAACCGCTGGCCAGCCCTTCGCCGAACAGCATATGACTGACCTCGGAAACATCCACACTGTTTATTCTGGAGCCCTCCTTGAAGCCGCCGATCTTTTTCAAGGCGCCACTGATCCCGGCCGGGTTGCGGGTAAACTGCACAGCCGAGGCATCTGCCAGGAACTCCCGCTGCCGGCTCACCGCCGCCTTGATCATATTGCCGAAAAAGGTACCACCATAGCCGATCACCATCAGTCCCAGACCCAGCATGATGATGCCACCGCCATTGCGGCTGCGGCGACTGCTGTAACGGCTGCTGTGCATGATGTAGAAGCCGATCAGACCCAGCACCATGATGCCGTACAGCAGACCGATCAGGTGAATGTTCAGCCGCATGTCGCCGTTGAAGATATGGCTGAATTCGTGGGCGATGACTCCCTGCAATTCCTCCCGCGACAGCTGTTGTATGCAGCCCCGGGTGACCCCGATGACCGCATCCTGCGAGTGATAGCCAGCGGCAAAGGCATTGATCGCCGGGTCTTCGATGAGGTAGACGGGCGGCACCGGCAGGCCCGAGGCGATGGCCATTTCCTCCACCACATTCAGGATTTTGCGTTCATCCGCGTCACGGGTATTCAGGGTCAGAAGCCGGCCATGCATGGCTTCGGCCACACTTTTGCCACCCCCGCGCAGTTGAGCGAGCCGGTAGAGGGAGCCGAGCACCACCACGGCGATGACGCCCAGGCTGATCCTGGCAAACAGAGGTGAGGCGAAAAAATCCAAAGCGACAGCCGGCTCCTGGCTTGCACTGTCCTGGGCAAACAGCAGAGCCATGACCAGGAAGGAGGTCATCAGGATCAGCGTGGCGACGGCGCAGCAGAACAGGAATATCAACAGGCGCGTGGAGCTGCGGGCACGATCCTGATGGCTGAAAAAATCCATGTGAATTCAGCCCCTAAAAAGAGACTTTTGGCGCTTGCTGAATCTGTTCGCTGTCGGCAAACTCCAGCAGGCTGGCATCGCTCGCATGGCCGAAGGCAGCCGCCAGCATGACCGGCGGAAAACTTTGCTTGTAGGTATTGTAGGCGGTCACGGCATCGTTGAAGGCCTGTCGGGAAAACGCCACCTTGTTCTCGGTGCTGGTCAGTTCTTCCGTCAACTGCATCATGTTCTGATTGGCCTTCAGGTCCGGGTAGGCTTCCACGACCACGTTCAGCCTGCCGAGCGCCCCGCTCAACAGCCCTTCCGCCTGACCAAGATCCATCATCGCCTGGGAATTGCCCGGCGCGGCGGCTGCCGCCTGCAAACCGTTGAGAGCCTGATTGCGGGCATTGATGACGGACTCCAGGGTTTCCCGCTCATGCTTGAGATAGCCCTTGGCGGTATCCACCAGATTGGGGATCAGGTCATAGCGCCGCTTCAGTTGCACCTCGATCTGTGAGAAGGCGTTCTCATACCGGTTTTTCAGGGCCACCAGCTTGTTGTAGATGCCAATGACGGTAAATACGAGAAGGGCCAGGATGACCAGTATGATTATCGTTGAGGTTGCCATTGCTTGCTCCGTAGTTGGGGTTTATGGGGTTTGAAAGGCACTCTCAGAAATTCCCGGCCTGGGGACGCCGGTAGCCGCCTTCCCAGCCTGTCGGCGAATCATAGGGGGCCTGAAAACCCATGGCCTCGATCTCGTGGATCATGCCCTCGCTGATCTTGAAGATGTGGGCCGCAGGCAAATCGAAGGGATCGAAATTCACTTCGCGGCTGGTAATGCCGGGCACCCCTTTGATGGCAATGGTTTTGTTGGTCATCGAATGCCGGAAATGGGACAGCCCGAACACCAGCCCGGTCTCCGGATCGGCAATGTTGACCCGCCGGTTATCAATGGCATCGATGTAACTCATGGTGCCGGTGTCCAGCTGCTCGGCGCAGCCCAGGGTGCCAAATACCGAGAACTCGCCGGCACCATTTGCCGGAACCGGGTTACTGCTGGTCTGCAGACCGTTTTCCCGGCGCACACAGTCGTCGGCAAAGGGCGCCAGACTGCCGTCGTTCAAATTCAGCGCATCATAATAGGAATAGCCTATCGTCAACAGTTCACTGCGCGGCATTCTTTCAGCTTCCGGAATCGTGCTCAACAGGCCGGGGCGTGGGCTCTGCAGATTGGTCAGTCCGGCCTCCCGGAGATTGCGGGCAATCAGATGTTCGGCCGCCTGAATCTGACCATCCACGACGTACAGGCGCAGCGCCAACTCGATGGGTTTGCCATTTTCCTCCATGACGCCAATAAAACCGACCTGTCGGGATAGGGTGTCCGGAACATAAATCCTGAAATCCCCGGGCAGCGCGGAAGCCGTCTGCCAGAGACCTTCGCCGGGGTTCTTTCTTTCCAGATTTTCAATGAAGCGAAAATCTTCGGCCAGTGACAAACTCTGCGGGCTATGCGCCACCAGAGCCTTCAGGTAATCATCTGCCACCTGTATCAGGCACTCTCTGTCAGTGGTGCAGGGTACAGACTCCACCTCGGCCTCCGAACACGCCACCAGCACGGAAATAATGGGAATACAGGCCAGGATCGCAGAATTTTTCATATTCCTTCCTCTTCGTTATCAATTATCAAGGATCGGAGCGCTATAATCGACGCGCATGGAAGTCAGTAAGTGCCACAGAGTATAAACGGCTGCTTCGTCACAATACAAACAGGAACGGCTGTCCACATGCCATCGCATCCTTTCACTCTTTTTGCCACCTGCCCCCGGGGGCTTGAAGGCCTGCTCAAAACCGAGCTGGAACAACTCGGTGCGCAGGCAAGCCGGGAAACACTTGCCGGGCTGCATTTTCAGGCGGATCTGGCAGGGCTGTACCGTATCTGTCTGTGGTCACGCCTGGCCAGCCGGGTGCTCTTGCCATTGACAAGCTGCCCGGGCGAATCGATAAGCGGTATCTATCATGCCTGTTATGAGTTCCCCTGGGAAGCGCAGATCAGCCCGGACAGCAGCCTGCTCGTGGATTTCAATGGCAGCAATGCGGCCATTGGCAACACCCGTTTCGGCGCACAGAAGGTCAAGGATGCCCTGGTTGACCGGATGCGCAACCTCTGTGGCAGGCGGCCACAGGTGGACAAAGGCGATCCTGACATCCGCATCCACGCCAACCTGCAGAAGGGGCAGTTAAAAATTGGGCTTGACCTGGGCGGCGGCAGTCTCGGCAATCGTGGTTACCTGATGCAGCACAGTCGCGACGCCCTGAAAAACAACCTGGCCGCCGCCCTGCTGATTCGTGCCGGATGGCCGGACCTGCATCGTCACAAAGCGCCCTTGATCGATCCCCTGTGTGAACGCGGCACCTTGCTGATCGAGGCGGCGCTGATGGCCGGTGACATCGCACCGGGACTCTACCGGAGCCGTTTCGGTTTTGAAAAATGGCTGAAGCACGAACCCGAACTGTGGCAGCAGGTCCGGGCGGAGGCCGTCCTCCGACGGCAGCGGGGCCTGGAGCGGATGCCGTCAATCACCGGTTACTGCGAGGCCCCGGCTGCTTTCAGCCAGGCCCGCGATTCGATCAAAAGTGCAGGCCTGGACAAGGTCATAAACCTGCATGAAAAAGCACTGGCCAGCATTCCGGCACCTGCCCCGGGAACCGCCACGGGTCTGCTGATCAGCTGTTTCCCCTATGTCGAGGAAGCCGATGAACAGACACGCCTTGCTGCTTCCTACCGTGAATTCGGACAAAAATTTAAAAACGATTTCCCCGGCTGGCACGCCGCGTTGCTCACCGGCAATCCCGGCCTCGCCCGCCATCTGAATATTCAGGCCCGCAAAAAATACCACTTGCACCAGGGCCCGATTCCCAGCCAACTCCTGTGTTTTATCAGCAGCCCGGACTATTTCTACCAGCGCGAAGCCGAGCCTGAACACAAACCCGAAAGCACCGTGCCCGATCTGTCGGAAGGTGCGCTGATGTTTTCAAACCGCATCCACAAGAATCTGAAGAAATTTGCCAAATGGCGCAAAAAAAATGCCATCAGCTGCTATCGCCTGTATGACGCTGACATGCCGGAATATGCCGTCGCCGTCGATATCTATGGCGATTACGCCCACGTGCAGGAATACGCCGCGCCCAAAAAAATCGATGCGGAAAAAGCCAGACGGCGCTTTCAGGAGATACAGGCAGTGCTGCCCCTGGCACTGGGCATCCCCGCACAGAATATTGCCTGGAAGGAGCGCCGCCCGCAGAAGGGGAAATCCCAGTATGAAAAGCTGCATAAGCCAGAGCCGGGCATCTGGAAACAAAGCAGCACCGCAGCACTGATCCCGGTGAACGAAGGCAGGGCCAGGCTGCTGATCAATCTGCATGACTATCTCGACGTCGGACTGTTTCTGGACCATCGCCCCCTGCGCTTGAAAATTGCGGAAATGGCGCCGAAGAAACGCTTTCTGAACCTCTTCTGCTATACGGCAACGGCCACCGTTCATGCCGCGCTCGGCGGCGCCAGCAGCTCCGTCAGTGTCGATATGTCGAAGACCTATCTGGACTGGGCAGACCAAAACTTCGCCTTGAATGCTATCAATACCCGTCAGCACCGACTGGTTCGGGCGGATTGTCTGCAATGGCTGAAAAGCTGCGATGAACGATTCGATCTGATTCTGCTGGACCCCCCGTCCTTCTCGAACTCGAAGAAAATGGCAGATGTACTGGATGTGCAGCAGGACCATGTCAGCCTGATCCGGCAGTGCATGGCTCTGCTGGCCAGGCATGGCAGTCTGTTTTTCTCCACCAACCTGCGCAGCTTCAAGCTGGATGCCGAAGCGCTGTCAACTTACTCTGTGAAAAATATTTCTGCTGAAACGCTGGACCGGGATTTTGAACAGAACCGAAAAATCCACCAGTGCTGGTTGCTCAGAGCCAACAAGGTGGAAAAACCGTCATCGCCCTGAAACCGGGGGCAGGCCAGCGTCCTGGCATAGTCGGCCTGGTTGAAATGCCGGTAGTAGGTTTCGATAATATCTTTCATCAACTGCGGTCCGGATACAGATTGTAAAGTTGCTCGCCCACTTGCAGGCGCTCGGTCTTCATTTCAAAGGTGGCCTCGTCCCGATGCCGGTGGCCGTAGGCGGTAATGGTATCACCGACGTCCACCATCGCGGCCTTGAGTCCGGCCCTGCGGGTCCGTGCCGGCGGACTTAACAACAGGTTCCATTGCTGGCCGTCGGCCTCGACGGTCATGCGGTCGTGGGGATTGCCAAAATGCTTTTCCACCACCGTCGCGGTCAGCGTGAAATCCTGATCGCCGTTGTACCAGGACCAGCCGTGGTGTGCCACTGCCGTGGTGGTGGCAGTGCCGAAGAACAGGCTGAACAGCAAGGTCAACGAGAAAGCTCTGAAGCTGAAAATATTCATGTGTTTCCTCCTCAAAATGTATAGGGAAGCTCTGATCGAGCCCTCTACCGTCACCCCGGCGCAAACCGGGGTGAGGAGCTATTCAGAGCCTGCCTGGAAAACCGGGCTCAATCCGCTCCATGCATCATTTTTTTGATCAGCGGTGAAATCAGCAACATCACGAAGGCTATCGCCATTGCAATGTAACCCACCTGCGAATAGACCTCAACATAGGTAAGCTTGGCGGCAGTGATGTCCGCCAATTGCCCGCCGATGGTTTCAGCGCCGGTGGTGGAGGCAATGACGCCGGCCAGATAATTGGACAAGCCACTGTACAGGAACCAGGCTCCCATGGTCATGCCCACCGCCCGGGCAGGGGCCAGTTTGGTCACGGCAGACAGTCCCACCGGCGATACCATCAGCTCTCCCATGGTATGAATCCAGTAGATCAGAAAGATGTAATACACCGCCGTCATGCCGGTGTCGCCGGAAAGTTTTATGCCGGCCACCAGGGATAAAAACCCGAGTCCGGCCAGAAACACCCCCACGGCAAATTTGACCGGAGCCGACGGGTTTATCCGCCGCCGCGCCATCACCACCCAGAGCCAGGCCAACAATGGCGCAAAGATCACGATGAACATGGCATTCAGTGACTGGAATACCGGCGCCGGCACCGACATCCCCAGCATCGTCCTGTCCACCAGACGATCCGTGAACAGGTTCAGTGAGGAACCGGCCTGCTCAAACAGGGCCCAGAAAGGAATCTGTGCCAGGATGAAATAAATGCCCGCCAGCATCCGGCTGCGTTCCTGCTCCTGGCAGCCGACCATGGCATAGCCCAGCAACAGGACAAAAATAACGATCCCGAGCAAGCCGACATAACTCTGATCCACCAGGTGCGCATTCATCACCAGCAGCATCGACACCAGAATAATGCCAAGACCGGCGAGATAACACAGGGCCTCGATGCTGAGCAGCTTCCAGATTTTCTGTTTCAGCTTTTCCGGATCCGGCGGTTCCGCCTTGCCTTCCAGCCAGGGCTGATATTTCAGAAAAATGCTCAGTCCGAACAACATACCGATACCGGCCAGCCCGAAGCCGTATTTCCAACCATGGACAATGCCCAGATAACCACAGAAAATTGACGACAGAAAGGCCCCCAGATTGATCCCCATATAGAAAATCGTGAACCCGGAATCGCGGCGCTGGTCACCAAAACCGTAGAGCGCCCCCACAATGGTGGAAATATTGGCCTTGAGAAAGCCCACCCCGGCGATGATGAGCGCCAGCGACAGGTAGAGTATATTCAGATATACGGCTTCGGTTTCGATCCTGAGTGCATAGCTGTCGGTGGCGATGACCGCCGGCAGCCCCACCGCGAGCGGGTCGGCCACCAGCATGTTCGTGGCCCCCTCACTGAAACTGATGCGGGAAAACCCCTGGGACGACACCACGATCTGATTGGCATCGCCACCCCGGCCATCCAGCGTCAGTTGGTATTCGCTACCATTGTAGGTCATGATCTGCTTTGAGCCATTCCCCTCAAAGACCATGCCGAAGTGGCCCAGCACCAACAGCATGGCGCCAAAGGTCACTGCTTTTCTCGAACCCAGATAGCGGTCCGCCAGCGTACCCCCAACAATGGTCATGACATAGACCAGGGCAGTGTAGGCACCGTAGAGAACCGTCGAGCGCTCATCGGAAAACAGAAAATGCTGGGTCAGATAAAGAATCAGCAGGCCCCGCATTCCATAATAGGAAAAACGTTCCCACATTTCCGTGAAGAAGAGAATGACCAGCCCCCGGGGATGACCAAAAATGGTCCGGGTACTGGCAACAGCAGTCTCTGACATGCGAACTCCGATAACAGGCTGATGGGCAGGCGCACCCGGAAGCCCGACTCCCCGCCGGGCAAGCCCCGAGAATAAATAGCCTCACGGACAAAATCAATCACTTATGAAAGGGGCCTGGCCTTTCCCGCTCGTAAACCTCAGCCTGAAATCGACGGGAATGTTTGGATATCGAGTAGAGATCTTGCAGGGTATGCCGATATTTTTGGTAGCATACCGCATCCTCAACACAGGCAGTTGTCATCACCATGTCCCGGCACTCCAGTTTGCTGCGCCAGACCCTCACCTATTCCCAGAAGGAAGCGGTGGCCTCCGCCACGATGACTGCCACCGGCGATAACTTTTTCAATGCCTTTGCCGTCTACCTGCAGGCCAGCACCATGCAAATGGGCTGGTTGACAGCCTTTCCCCAACTCCTCGGTGCGGCCATGCAGCTGCTGTCGGTCTGGATAAGCGCCTGGTTTCCGTGTCGGCAACTGGTGACGGTGGTGGCCGTCTTTCAGGCTGTCGTGGTCCTGCTGATCGCGATGCTTGCCGTTTTTCATCCCGGCAATGCCATGATCCTGCTGATCGTGCTGGCCGTGCTCTATCACAGCGCCATGAACCTGATTCAGCCCCAGTGGCGGGCCTGGATGGGCAGCCTGGTGCCCAAAAGGCGGCGCGGTCTGTTCTTCGCCTCCCGCACCCGCCTCACCATGGGGACATCGTTGGCCGTCTTCATCGGTGGCGGGGCCCTGCTGTATGCAGGAGAAAAACTTCAGGTGCCTTGGCTGGGTTTCACCATCTTGTTCGGGGTAGCCGCCTGCGGCCGGCTTCTTTCCAGTCGTTTTCTCTGGCTGATGCACGACCCCGCCCCCCATCACACCCTGGAAGGACAAGGTGTTTTCATCGCTACACTGAAGGAAATCCGCAAGGCCCTGCATGACGACGTGTTTCGTCACTACAGTTTTTTTGTCGCGGGCATGCAGGGGATGGTGGCCATCTCGGCACCTTTTTTTGCGGTCTACATGCTCAAGGAACTGGACTTCAACTATTTTCAGTTCAGCCTCAACAGCGTTGCGTCCATTGCCACCCAGTTCCTGAGCCTGAAATTCTGGGGCCGCCTCAGCGATCGTTATGGCAACCGTCTGGTAATGCTGAGTTGCAGCAGCATGATTCCAGTGATCCCCGCCCTCTGGTTGGTCTCTCCTGATTTTTATTATCTGTTCTTGTTGCAAATGCTGTCCGGTCTGTTCTGGAGTGGTTTCACGCTGAGCACGGCCAACTACCTCTACGACATTCGCCCGCATCGCACCAATTTTGCCACTTACGCCGCCGCACAATCCGGCATCGGCGCCATCATGGTATTCATCGGAGCCGCCGCCGGGGGCCTGCTGGCAAGCCATGCCGACAGCCTCAGGGCGCTGCTGCCCTTCACACTGAGCAGTTCTCTGTTCATCGTGTTCCTGACCAGCGGCATCATGCGCGCCCTGGTCCTGCTGTGGTTCATACCCCGTGCCGTGGAACCGCATATCCGGCCCCGTCCCCGACTCCTGCAGATCATCTACCGGGTTTCGCGCTTCAACCCCATCTCTGGCGTGGTACTGGATTGGCTTACGGTCACCGAGCGAAAACCACGGGATCAGCCCCCCGAGGAATAAGGCGAAGTGGCCAATTCCGGAAATAATTAAGGCTTTTCATCGTGATTCCTTTTTTGGCAAAATAGCCCGGCGGCCCCTCCATGCTCTGGAGGGCTGCCTGACCCGGAGCTCTGGGCAGCCTACTGCCCAGAGCATCAACAGCATTACAACAATAAAAATGTTGGGGTGATCCATGCTATTGAAAATACTTGAGAAAAATATCAGATCGGGCATTCTGCACCTCCACATGCCCGATGGTCACAGTTACCGCTTTGGTGACCACGGCATCGAGGCACACTGGTATATCAAGGATCAGGCCGTCACCCGGCGCATCGCCACCGACTGGGAATTCCAGATGGGAGAGACCTATACCCGGGGTCTCTGGGATTGCGGCAGTCATGAACTCGGCAAACTGCTGGCCGTATTGCGCGCCAACTTTGCCTCCTCCCAGGTCAGCCGCTGGCTGCAACCTTACTCGGCCCTGTTGCAGTGGAACAAAATCACCCGCAGTTATGCCAATGTCGCGCACCATTATGATGTTCCGGAAGGGGTCTTCCGCAAATTTCTTGATCAGGAGATGTTCTATTCCTGTGCTTATTTTGCGCAGGAGGCGTTCACACTGGAGCAGGCCCAACAAGCCAAGGCCAGACACATTGCCGAAAAATTATTGCTGGAGCCGGGGCAGAAGATACTGGACATCGGTTGTGGCTGGGGCAGCATGGCTTTTTATCTGGCGCAGCATTACGACTGCGAAGTGGTCGGCATCACCCTGTCGAAGGAACAACTGGCCGTTGCCGAAAAAGAAGCACAAAAAAGAGCTGTAAAGAATGTCCGTTTTCAACTGGCGGACTATCGGGAGCACCAGGGCCTATATGACAGGATAGTCAGCATAGGCATGTTCGAGCACGTCGGGAAACCCTTCTATGCCACCTATTTTCGACGCATCCGGGAGATGCTGACGGCCTCGGGCATTGCGCTGGTCCACAGCATCGGCCGCAGTGGACCGCCGGGCATCACCAATCCCTGGATTCGCAAGTACATCTTCCCGGGTGGCAGCACCCCGGCACTCAGCGAAATAGCGTCCGGCGTTGAGCTCAGCGGGCTGATGAGCACCGACATTGAAGTCTGGCGCCTGCACTATGCCCGGACGCTGCACCACTGGCTCGAACGCTTCCAGCATAACCGTGCGGCTATCAGGGCCATCATGAGCGAGGAATTCTGCCGCATGTGGGAATTTTATCTGGCGGCGTGTGAAGCCTCCTTTGAATATTCCAATCTCGTGGTTTATCAACTGCAACTGGCCCGGCAGCACGGCAGCGTACCCATCACCCGCGACTATCTGTATCAAGAAAAATAGTAACTATTCAGCACCTCTCGCTTCTTCATCCATCAATTTTTGAATAAACGGCG
>JAVVEZ010000093.1:0-12785 GCA_032250895.1 Pseudomonadales bacterium
GCGCTTGGGGCGTTACCTGTGCCAAAAACGGCCCACGAATTTTTCTGACGAGGCGGATTTTTTTTATCAGGTTCGAAAGAGGCATGTTTCAGAACATCCACGTCGTCAACAGTCAATATTTCCAGCTTGGTACTGCCATCATCAATATGGGTTTGTACCAGTTTCGGATCGTCGAAGGCCGGAGAAGCGTGAAGCCAGGTCGATATTTCGGCAACCATGAATAACGAGTCATTCTTTATATCCAGTTTTAATTCATAGGCGGCACTGTAATCGACGAAATGGTATTCAAGCTCATCATCGAATAGTTGATTTTTGATTTTCTGTGTAGCGTTGTGGAAAGCGGTCGGCAATACATTCTTTAACAGGGCGTCCGTGATGATTTCCCATTGTTTTCTTATATCGATCGGACTGAGGTTGTTGTAGGGATCGTTGATAACGCCGAATAAATGAGATTTGAAAATTCGAGTGAATTGTACGGATTTGACTATAGCTAGGAACACGCCGGAGCCGAGGATGGAGCTGCCGCTACCGTACAGGAGTTTATGCCAGAAAGTGTTTGGGTCCAATAAAAATGCAACAGCAATGGCTAGAAAACCGACAGCTATCATCACCCAGGCCAGATTCTCGCCTAATTTTCTGTAAGCCAGTTGACGACCGGTTTCTTTCATGCGCTGGAGTATAAGACGAATAAAAGCTCTTTTCCAAGACGATTCATGCTTAATTGATCATTGGGTTGGTGGTATGGGTAAGTTGGGCAAACGCCATGGCAGGATATTGATCGAAACAACGGAACAAACTGCTTTGCGCAGTGCTCGCCGTGGTATCGAGATACGCAGCGGCCAAACATGAGCTTACAGAGAGACCAGGCTACTTTAACGGGATGGCAGTGATGTTATGGTAGATTTTCATTCAAGAGTCACGGATATCACCAATCGTGTCATCAAGGGTTCGCAGGCAACAGGAATAATCGCCTTGTCCCTGCTTTATCTTGGCTTGTCCGCCTGTTCCATCGGGCCGGAATTCGCCACGCAGGAGGAAATCTCCCAGTCCTTCGGCAGGGTGATCCAGGACCAGAAAAGGCTGGATGAATTCGTGGATGAAAACCCGAACATCATAAGGGACTTCCAGGTCGGCGACGCCACCCTCCACTATGTCGAAGTCGGGGACGCCGGCAAGCCGACAGTGGTGCTCATCCATGGCACGCCGGGAGACTGGACCCAGGTAGGCACGATGCTGTTAAAGCCGGAATTACAGGAAGTCGCCCGCCTGGTTTCCATCGACCGGCCCGGTTGGGGCCAATCCCGGTTGGTGGACCAGCGTACCGAACCGGACTTCGCCGCCCAGTCAGCTCTCATCGAGCCCCTGCTCCGTCAACTCAAGCAGGAGTCAGGCGGACAGCCGCTGATTCTGGTGGGGGTTTCCTACGGCGGCTCCATCTCTCCTTATCTTGCCTACCGCAATCCGGAACTGGTGGATGGCCTGGTGATGGTCTCCAGCGCCATCGATCCGGTACTGGGCCGGCCGCGCTGGTACAACCGGGCGGCCTGCGTCTGGCCGATCTCCCGCCTGATCGATACCGGCATGCAAAAAGCCAACGATGAAATCTGGGGCGTGGCCACGGCTCTGAGAGAAATGGAAGACTGGTGGCAGACCGTCACCATCCCCATGGTCTACGTGCAGGGTGAAGAGGACGAACTGGTGAATCCGGGGAACCTGGACTTCGCGGAAAACATGCTTCCAGATGAATATGCCAGGGTTGTCAGGATTCCCGGCGCGGGTCACGTGACGTGGATGATTCATACCAGCCTGGTCGTCGATCTCACCCTGGAGGTATTGAAGAAGGCTGAGGAAAATGATGCCCGGCTTGCGCACACAAGTTCCCCTTCTTTATTCGTGGTGGATGCCGGCGGGGAGGACTTGCGCACGGATTGATTCACTGAATCCAAAAGATCGTCATTCTGGCGAATGCCGGCATGGCGGAGAAGAAGGGAGAATCCATCCCATATTCCTTAGCATCTACCGCATCGCCGATGGTAAATGAGAATCGGGGGTCAGCGCAAAACATAGCGGCTGCTGACCCTTGTCTTATCCTGCACCTGGGCTGATGGATACAGGATCACACGCTCGTTTTCGTCGATGCCTGACAAGACCTGCACATATTCGTGGCCGTGGTGGCCAATTTCCAGCTGGCGCAGGTTCGCCACCCCGGCGTCCACCACAAAGGTTTGCCATAGACCTGCCTGCTGGAATACCGCACTTGCCGGGATACTCAGGATATCCGCTTGTTCCCATACCACGATGGCGGCGTCTATCCGGTAAGCGGCCCCAAGTCCGGCAGGGGTATCCAGGAGATCGCCAATCACATGGACCCGCTGCTCTTCCACACCCAGGGCCGAGATCTTCGTGAAGGCTTCTGGCTCCACATGACGGACGCTGCCATGCAGCTGATCATCACCGCCCCATCCGGTGATGACAATCGGCTGCCCCGGCTCAACCCGAACGGCATCCTGGGTCAGCAGGTCAATCACGATTTCCAATTGATCATTGTTGCTGATGGACATCAACACCGTACCGGCCACCACCACCCGTTCATCGCGTTCAAAGACCCGGTATACGGTGCCATTGACCGGAGAGAAAATCTGCTCCACGACATCACCAGTGCCCGGCACCAGGCCCAACAGGCGCGCCTGGGCACTGTTCACCTCCGCCAGCGCGGCTTCCAGCAGCGCCTGGGCATTCAGCAGGCGGGCCTGGGCTGCCGCCGTCAACTGCTGATAGTAATCCCGTTCTTCGACGCCGATGCTCTGGTTTGTGAACAAGGCATCCCGTCTTGCCTGTTCCTGTTTGGCCCGCTCAAACGCGCTGCGTGCCGCCGTCACGCTGGCCTGTGCCGCTGCATGACGGGCCTGGGCAGCAGTGACTTCAGTCTGATAAATCGCACGGGCGCGACCATTTTCGACGGCCAGAGAAATGCTGGCGATGGCCTGACCCTTACTGACCGTATCGCCTTCTTCCAGCAGGGGACGCCACAATTTGCCACTCAATGGCGCAGTAATCATAAACGGGTTGCGGGCCCGGGTGCGGCCCTGGGCTTCTACAGTCTCCGTCAGGATCCGGCGTTCCGCCGTCCCGGTTTCCACCGGTAGTGGGCTTGGCCAAAACACCACGATCATTAGCAGCAACAAGCCCAGAGAAGCTCCTGTCAGCCATAATTTTTTTCTGGGTATCACCTGTCTTACTCCCTGCTTTTGAGTACATCGATAAGATCAATATGATCCAGCCTTCTGCGCACGGCCAGCCCGCTGGCAAGTGCAGCCGCGACAACCACCAGCGCAGCAAACAGATAGGTATGGGCTTCGGTCACAAAGGCAATTCTGAAGGTGTCGGTTTCAATGTTGGCAGCGATGCTGCGTGCCAGCAGATACCCCATGACACAACCCAGCGGAATTGACAAGGCAGTGATGATGGCTTGTTCACCCAGTAACAATACAGCCACCTCGCGGCGATGAAAACCCATTACCCGCAAGCTGGCCAATTCATGTCCCCGTTCGGAGAGAGAAATGCGGGCGCCGTTGTAAATCACCCCGACAGCAATCACACTGGCAAAGCCCAACAGAAAACTTGAGGCAAGCAGCAGGCTTTGCGTCATTTCGCGTTCGAAGGACGCCAGCATGCTCTGCGGAGAGGCGACGCCAGCAACTCCCGGGATCTGCTTCAGATGGGCGTACAGCGCCTCTTTGCTGGCTTCTGCAACAGACAGGTAGGCACCGGACACGAGCACAGGTTCTCCGGTCAGGCGACCCAGGGTTTGCTGGTCGAGGTAGGCGGCGACCCCGATAAAATCCTTGACGATGGCGCTGACTCTCACGTCCACAAACCCTTTCTTGCCAGCCAGCCATTCCACCTTCAGAAGCTCACCAGGGCTGACTCCCAGGCGCTTTGCCAGCAGGGCGCTGATAACCATGCCTTGCATCGGCAAGGGGACTTCACGGCCATCGCTGTCGATGATGCGCCGCAGCCGTGCCCCCGCCTGCTGACCAATGACTGCTGTGGTTTCCTCCCGATGTCCCTTATGCAGCCGGGCTGGCACTTGACGGTAGGTTTCCACAGTGGTGACCCCCTCCAGGTGTGCCAGATCAAAATGCACCGAATCCGGCATGTCCTGCTTGAAAACAAGGCTGATATCTTCTCGTTGAATGACCCGGAACTGTAGATCTACCATGTAATTGATGCTGTCGAACATAAACATGCCGGTTACCAGAATGGCTACTGACAAGGCTATGCCGACCGCCGACAACAGGGCCTGCAGCGGTCTTCTTTCCATATTCCGCAAAATCATCCGGCCCGAGGCCGGTAATACGCTGCCCAGCCCCAGACGCTCCAGTGGTCCGGGTTTGAAAGACAGCGGTACCGGTGGTCGTATCGCTTCTGCCGGGGGCAGGTTCACGGCCTCCCGCACCGCTGCCATGGCGCCGGTGCAGGCGCCAGCAAGGGTTACGGTCACAGCCAGCAACAGCAGGTACGGTGCCACGTGATACTGTAAATCGGGAATATCGAAATATTGGGCGTAGAGCTTGATCAGGTGTGTTCCCAGCACGATACCGCCAATGGCACCGATCAGGGCCCCGGCGATGACGGCTGTCATGGCAAACAACAGGAAGTGTCGTCCCACTTCCCGGTTCCGGTAGCCGAAAGCCTTCAAAGCCGCTATTTCATCGCGTTGCGTGGCAATCAGACGTCCCAGCACCAGATGCAGCAGAAAGACCGCGACTCCCAGGAATATTGCAGGAATCACCGTACCCATTACCCGGATTTCCGCCAGTTCATTGTCCAGAATCTGGTGTGACAGCTGATCTTTGCGTAGATAGCTGCCGAGACCGCCATAGGGTGTCAGGATCTTATCAATGACTTTCAGGACGGCATCGGCATTGGCGTTCGGACTCAGACGGAACACGGCCTCGTTGAAGGCTCCCTCCATATCGAAGGCCGGCCCCAGGCTCTCGCGATTCATCCAGAAAACGCCGTAACGCTCGTCCTCGGGAAGCAGCGAGCCGGGTGCCACGGCATAGGAATGTTCGGGAGAATTGGCGATGCCGACGATGTCCAGGCTTCTGGCAAGTCCATTGAGGATCACCTTGACACTGTCCCCCGGCCCCAAATGGCGGGCCTGAGCAAATTTTTCATTGATGATGACCTCCGAGGACAGGCCTGGGGTGATATAGCGTCCCTGGCGGATCACGATGTCATTCAGGACCGGCCTGTCATGGCTTGGCAACGACACGAAGCGGCCCTGGGCCGGCATGTCCACGCCCGGCAAATCAAGGGTGGCAAGGAAACTCACCCGAGTATCGACGACATCCACACCCGCCACCTTGCCCAGCCGTGTCGCGACGGCCAGCGGTGCCCGCACCAGTGACACCCAAAGATCGGCAAAGCGGGTCTGGGCATAATAGTTTTGTTGGGCCAGGATCAGGGAGTCGTAAGTCCCGCGCATGGTCATCACCGACATGATGCCGGTAGCGACCACCAAGGTAATGGAGAGCATCTGCATGCGCAGCCGCCAGAGCTCCCGCAACAATTTCAGATCGAGGGCCTTCATCGCCTCACCATACGATGCTTGCGACCGGCGCCCGCACCGGATTGCAAATGCGTTTCAGGATTTCTCCACTGCTCATATGCAGCACAACATCGCCCAGAGCGCCCACGGCAGCATTGTGGGTAATAATGGCAGTAGTCGTGCCCATGACCTGATTGACCTCATTGAGCACCGCCAACACCCGCTTGCCGGTGTCTACATCGAGCGCCCCGGTGGGCTCGTCACAAAGCAGGAGATGGGGGCGTTTGGCGATGGCACGGGCGATCGCGACACGCTGCTGTTCGCCGCCGGAAAGCTGCGAGGGAAAATGATCGAGGCGGTCGCTCAGTCCCACCAGGTCCAGCGCTTCTTCCGGTGACAGAGGATCGGAGGAAATATCGGTGACCAGTGCCACATTTTCCCTGGCGGTAAGACTGGAAATCAGATTGTAGAACTGGAACACGAAGCCGACATGCAGGCGCCTGTAGTCGGTCAGCTGACGGTCATTCATGTGGGAAAGTTCCTGGTCCCGATAGTAAACCTGGCCGCTGGTGGGAACATCGAGGCCACCAAGGATATTCAGCAAGGTGGACTTGCCGCTGCCGGAAGCGCCCAGCAACACGAGCAGTTCGCCCTGGTTCAGGTCCAGATCCACATTCTTGAGGGCATGCACGATGGTTTCTCCCATACGGTAGCTTTTGCAAAGCTTGCGTACACGCAGCACCCTCGTGTCGGGATAGACATCGGCGCTACTTTGCTCAATCATGCGTCATCCCTGCTCAGGACTTCCCCTCTGGGTGTATCCGGCCGGTACGTGGTACACCCTTTCAGGCCATGTTCGAAGGCGAAAAGGTATAAATCCCTGAAATCGGCAAAGGGAAAGTCTCCGGGCACCGTGATGGTTTTGGAAATGGCACTGTCGACATGTTTCTGTAATGCGCTCTGCATGCGCAATTGATCGCGCGGTGATACCTGCTGCGCTGTGATGAACTGGGCAGGCAGTTGCGCGGCATCACCGGCCGCTTCACGCCATTGCCGATAGGCATGGTCTTCGAGTTCGAAGAGCTGATAGTTGCCCTGTCGGTCAAGTATCCGGCGTGTCATGGTGAAGGCAAAAACCGCTTCGATGCCGCTGGAGATATTGCCGGCCAGCAGACTGATGGTGCCGGTTGGGGCAATGGCGAGCAAATGACTGTTGCGGATTCCGTCAGTGGCGATTTGCCTGCGTATGCCGGCAGGCAGCCGCTGTATAAAAGCGCTCTTCAAATAAGCTTCCCGGTCAAAAAAAGGAAAGGATCCTTTTTCCCTGGCCAGCCCGATGGAGCTGTGGTAAGCGCCATGACAGATTTTTTGCATGAGTTGGCCTGCCACAAGCCTGGCCTGTTGCGAATCGTAGCGCAGGCCCAGCATGATCAGGGCATCCGCCAGGCCGCTGATTCCGAGTCCGATACGCCGGCTGCCATGGCTGGCCTCCCGCTGGGCCGGCAGTGGCAATGCTGAACAATCGATGATGTTGTCGAGGAATCTCGTGGCGATCGTCACACTGGCCTGAATCCCTTTCATATCGAGTTCCGCCCGGCTGGTGAAGGGCTGCCTGACAAAGCGCGTCAGGTTGATGGAACCCAGGTTGCAGGCACCATAGGGTGGCAAGGGGACCTCACCACAGGGATTGGTGCAGGTGATGTGTTCCCGGTAGTACAGATTGTTCATGGCGTTGATCCGGTCTGTGAACAAGACTCCCGGCTCGGCCATGGCATAGGTGGCCTGCATGATCTGCTGCCATAAGCGGCGGGCGGGTTTATGCGCCAGTACGGCGCAGGGTACCGGCCCGGAAAATCCCGGCCACGAGCGCATCACGCTTTCCATGCCGCTGCCGGTGCTGATGGCAGCGAGTGGAAAAACCAGAGGCCAGTCCGCATCGTCTGCCACGGCCCGCATGAAGTCATCACTTATCTGTACGGACAGGTTGAAGTGGTTCAAGGCGCCCCTGTCGCGTTTGGCATGGATAAAAGCTTCAATATCGGGGTGATCGCAGCGCAGGCTCGCCAGCATGGCGCCGCGTCTGGCGCCGGTGGACAGCAGGGTGTCGCACATCGCGTTCCAGATGAGCATGAAGGACACCGGCCCCGAGGCAATGTTGCCGCTGGCTTTTGCGATACTGCCGTGCGGGCGCAGGGTCGAAAAATCATAGCCCACACCACCGCCGGCCTGCAGGGTCAGGGCCGCTTCCTTCAGGCTGTCAAAGATGCCTTCCATGTCATCCCCGATGAGCCCCATGACAAAGCAATTGAACAGGGTCACCCTCAAATCCGTACCCGCGCCGGCCAGGATCCGGCCGCCCGGCAGAAAACTGAAATTTTCGAGCAGGGCATAAAAACGCTGCTGCCAGACATCCTGGTGGCTGTCCTCCACGGCCGCCGCTGCCCTGGCAACCCGCAACCAGGTATCCTCGATCCGCTTATCGTATACCTCGTCCCGCTGCTGCCAGCGGTATTTCGTGGCCCAGATGTAATGCCCGATGGCGTCTGGAGTAAACGAGGTTGCCGGCAATTGCTCAGGATCCTTCACAAATTCAACCTGCCAGTGAGAAGATGGCCAGGGGCTTACAGGCCAAAGGGAAATGTTTCGGGGATACCCGTTCCGGATTCAGGTCCCAGTGCGTCGACGGCCCGGGTTCTGTCAAACCAGATATATTCATCGAACTGCCGGGGCAGGCAGGCGCTGAAATAATGACTCGCCATTTCGGTTTCCGGGCGATAGATCACGCCGATTGCCCGTTCCAGCCGGGGCTGTCGCAGGGCCTGAACCAGCTTGGGCTGACCGTGTTTGAGGGGCAGCATGAAGGCATTGAGCCCGGCATCGTGACAGAGGCGTTCGTAGCTGTCGGGATGGGACGGGCGGACGCTTTTGATTTCCATCGGGGCGCCCCAGTCCGAGGCGGCGGCCACCGTTCCCTCATGGGTGCCAAAACCCACCAGATAGGCCTCTTCGGCAAAATGCCTGCGGCAAAGATAGCCGACATTGATTTCCCCCCTTGCGCCCATGGCGGTGGCCGAGGCATCGCCGACATGGGAATTGTGCGCCCAGACGATCGCCTTGCTGTCCGGCCCGTGAAAATCCAGCAGATGACGCAAGGTATCAAACATATGCTGGTCACGAAGATTCCAGGAGTTTACCGAAGCCTGGTACATCACCCGGTAATACGCCTCGGCGTTTTTTACCAGGCGGGCGTTGGACAGGGCATCGAGAAAACGGCGGCCATCCTGGGCCGCATAGTCAAGCCGATGCTGCAACAGGGTGTTGAGCATTGCAACGACCTCTGACTCACAGCTTTTGTGTGTTGCGGTCAGTCCGAGCAGGCCATAGGTGGCGGGATCCTTTTGCCAGGGTGTCAGGCAGCCATAACGCCGCCTGGCGATGGCCGCCGCTTCTGGATCAACGTTCTCCAGATAGTCGATCACCGCATTGACGGAAGAATACAGGCTGTAAAGATCCAGGCCGTAAAAGCCCACGGCCTCATCCGCCACTGAAAACTGTCGATTGTAGTCACGCAGAGACTTCAGCATTTCCAGCACCTGCCGGTTTGCCCACATCCAGGTGGGAAAGCGGCTGAAGGTGCTTTCCTGTGTAGCTGAAGTACGGCTGCCCCGGATGAAATGATCGATTTGCGCCGCATCGGGCCAGTCGGCTTCCACGGCGATAAAGCGGAAGCCCTTTTGCTGAATCAGCTCCTGGGTAATACGGGCACGCATCTCATAGAACTCGGCGCTGCCGTGGCTGGCTTCACCCAGCAGAACCACCCGGGCGGTACCGATTCGGTCCAGCAGGCCGCTCAAATCCACGCTGTCGATGGACGGAATGTGAAATGCAGCCCTTTCGATCTGCTCGGATACCGGCTCGGGCTGATGTATGCGCCGGCTCTGGCCTGGGGTCTTGAGTTCGCCTTCAAGTTCCTGCCAGCCCTGTTCACCGATCAGGGGCACGAAGCGCACCGAGCCCAGCTCTTCGATCTCCACTTCTTCGGCGCTGGTTCTGGTCAGGCGCAGCAGTTTCTGCCCACTCTGTGAGGGGCCCGCCGGTATCACCAGGCGCCCGCCAATGGCCAACTGTTCGATCAGGGAGCGCGGGGCTTCCGGGCCACCTGCGGCAACCACGATGGCGTCATAGGGCGCATGTTCGGGCCAGCCCAGTGTGCCATCGCCGCACAGCACCTGCACATTGTCATAGCCCAGTCTGGACAGGCGGGTCCGGGCCAGATGGGCCAGGCTTCGATGCCGCTCGATACTGTACACCTGCCTGGCCACCCGCGACAGAATCGCGGCGGCATAGCCGGAGCCGGTGCCGACCTCCAGCACGGTGTCATCCGGGCTCAGCTTCAGGGCTTCCGTCATCAGCGCAACGATGTAGGGCTGGGAAATGGTCTGCCCTTCTTCAATGGGCAGAGGGGTGTCGTCGTAGGCAAACTCGCTCAGGTCCATGCCGACAAACTGCTCACGGGGAACCGTGCTCATGGCCCTGAGCACAGCGGCATCAACTATGCCGCGGTTTTTCAATAATTGCAGGAAGGTCTTCTTTTCAGCGCTTGCGGATGTTTCCATGGTCCTGACCCGACGCTCGAGAACTGGCTGAGCTCAGTCTAGTGGATCGGCAATCCCTTCTTTATTGATCCCGGTCAAGGAAAAGGCCCCCCTGGTCGCCGGTGGCCTCGCTATCCTTGACCATCTGCCCCACCAGCAACGACACCTCCCCGCTGTAGTCCATGCTGGTCGGCAGGGCCGGCTCCTGCACGTCCGACGCGCCCAGCAGGAAGGCAGCGATGGGCGCAAAGGCGAACATATCGTTCACCCTATTTTCTTTCGAGACCTGGACGGCAATAAACTCAACACTTTCTGCATGGCGCAAAATCTTATAAATTAAGAAACTTATCGGAGGATTAGTAGATGAAAAATATTCATAGAACCTTGATATCAATTTTTTTCTTTGCAAGTTTGTCTGCTCACTCAGCGGAGGTTGCTTTGACTTCTGTGGAATCGGGAACCAGGTTAGAAGATCTGGTAAAAGATGCGGATATTGTCGTTGCCGGTGAAATATCAGGCATCGCAAATGAATTTATCCTCTTTGGATATGATGAGAATGGAAACTTGAAGTCCAAACCGGATCCCCGAGACGGCTTTCCCGCCATCGACTTTTCAATAGAGGTTCAGGAAGTAATATATGATCCCCGATCATTGTACCGTGGTGATGACCTTGTTTACCGTAGCATGGGAGATACTTCCTGGCCCTCGTTCACGGAAGTGTATGACATGCGGAAAGGGTTTTCCGTCTTTTTTCTTTCCCTCAATCCTGACGGAAAGACCTTTGGAGTTCGAGACAGCCGTCATATGATCAATTTGAAGTTCGATAATGCGCACTTCATGTCTGGACGGAAAATGGAAAATCTTCTGGTTCCCGGCGAAGGTCAGGGAAATCTCAGGGAAATCTATTCCAGAAATTTTGTCGACGAGGTATATGATGCCGTGGAAAATGTTTCGAAATGACTGAAGCAAGCTCCAAGCCGAAAACAGATACCGCGTCCGGCATGGATAGAAGATATAAACGGGTATTCCATTGGCATCGAGTCTGAACTATTGGCGTGTTGCTCAGTCCGCCAGGGTGCCCGTGGCGGCAACGAGGCTCAGTCCCGGATGGCTTCCAGTTCGAAGCGCAGTTTCACGTCATCCTCCACCATGTCCAGTCCGTAGTTGATACCCCATTGACTGCGCTGAATGCTCGTTTGCGCAGAGATTCCAAGGGTGTATTTGCCGTGTCCGAAGGGATAGTCCGCAGCCTTGTTGAAGCTTAGGTCCAGCGTGACAGGATGGGTTTTCCCGAGCAGTGTCAGATCGCCCGTCAGCTTGCCGCCCTTGTCGCCGGTGGCCTCGAAGTTCGTCATGGTGAATGTGATCTCGGGATATTTTCTGGCATTGAGAAAGTCGCCGCTGCGCAGGTGGTTGTCCCGCTCCTTATGCTCCTATCGATTATTAGTTGTGTGGTTCGCTACCGGGCAGCGGGTATCACGTTCCTGTTATCCCTGTCGTGCTTGAACAGTTGTATGAATGCCCTGATGTCGTGCTCAAGGGATTTCCCCGGAAAACCCTGGCTGCAATCGGCATGGATGGCGCCGCCATATCTCATGCCTAGATACGCAAAAGTTTTTTTGAACGCGTCCATGAAGGACCCGTCAGCCCGTTCCAGGTTTGAAGTGCAAATAACAAATCCTGTTTTGCTGCGGAGTAACCGACCCTTGTCACACAAGTCTGGCAGGTCGAGATAATCCGTGAGGCGGTCCAGGAATATTTTCATGGCCGGCGCCACGGCATACCAGTAGATTGGTGAGGCAAATACAAGTTGCCGATAAGTCAGTACCGCTTCCATCAACGGCTCAAAATCATCGTGCCGGTTGCCATGGCTGTAATCGAAACCGGAAATGCGGCGCTGCCCTAAGTCGATGACAGGTGCATTCAGCGCAGTGGCTATACGGTCTGCCAGCTTGCCGGTATTGCCATGTCGCCGCGCACTGGCGAACAGGATAATGGTTGATTTCATGGTCTGGCGTACGGCGGGTTGTGATAGCTCATGCTGCATTTTTTCACACCACTTCAGGCATTGCGTTCGGCCGGCAGGTCGGTCAGGTATTCCACGAACTCCACTTCGAACCCGGCCGGGTCATTGAAGTAGATGTTCTTGCGGTAGGGCGAGTCAGCACCCTCCTTGGCAATGGCGAAACCGGTGCTGGTCAGTCTTGCAATGACTGCATCCAGGTCATTGGTGACAAAGGCAAAATGGGCCAGGCCGACCTGGTGGCCTTCCAGGTCGCGGTTGCTGCCTTCGCCATGGTCGTTGAAGGCCAGGTACTGGTAGTCATCGCCAAAATGCAGCCAGTGACGGGGCTTGCCGTACCAGTCACCGTCGCCTTCGGCCCGGACTTTCCAGTGGGGGAAGGCCGCGCCATAGAATGCCAGGGCCGCAGGGATATCATCGACAACAAGGTTCACATGTTCAAGGCGGATCATGGGACTCTCCTTTAATTTCAATTTGCAGGTGATGGTGACGCTGTTTACAGCCATGATACGCATCCTAATACCTGAAGTTAACTTGAGGTAAAGCGGTTTTTTACCTAGGGGCCTGCGCCGTAGAAATACGACGAACGATGAATGCTTTGCCGAAGATG
>JAVVEZ010000094.1:0-12719 GCA_032250895.1 Pseudomonadales bacterium
GTGATCGGCCAGGCCATGCGCTGCGCCGCGTGAATGTAGGCCTGCTTGCGCCCCTCACCCCCGGCCAGGTTCCTTTCCGCCTGTTCCACCACCACGATGGCGCCGTCCACCAGCATGCCCACTGCCATGATCAGCGAGAACAGCACCACGATATTGATGCTGAAGCCGAGCAGACCAATGATCAGAATGCCACTCAGAAAGGAGCCGGGAATGGCCAGGCCGACAAGAGCCGCGGAACGCAGACCGAGCGCGGCCAGCACCACGATCATCACCAGCAGCACGGCCGTCAGCACATTGTTCTGCAGGTCGCTGAGCATGGTGCGCACGTCTTCGGAGGTATCCTGCGTGAAAGTGACCTCGATGGCTTGCGGCCAGTTGACCTGCTCGGCGGCGACCGTCTGGCGCACCCGATCCACCACCTCGACGATATTCGCGCCAATGCGCTTGGAGATTTCCAGGCCGATGGTGCGCTCCCCGTCGAGACGGGCATAACCCTCGGGATCCTTGAAGGTGCGGCGCACGGTGGCAACGTCATTGAAGGTGACGACACGCTGCCCATCGGTCTTGACCGGCAGCGCCAGCAGGTCTTCATAGCCCTCGATGACTCCCGGCACCTTTACCGAAAAACGTCCCAGGCCACTGTCCAGCGCACCCGCCGCCACCAGCCGGTTGTTGCGCGACAGGCTGTCCAGCAACTCGGCATAGTTCAGGTTGTAACTTTCCAGCCTGTCGGGTTCGATGATGATTTCGAGCAGCTCTTCCCGGTCACCGGCGATCTCGGCGCTCAGAACACCCTGCAGCCCCTCCAGTTTATCCTGCAGATCCCGCGCCAGCGTAAGCAATGCCCGCTCCGGTACGGAACCATGCAGGTTCACGACCAAAATCGGAAACAGTGCCACATTGACTTCCTGAATCAGGGGTTCTTCGGTGTCGGCGGGCAGCTTGGCCTTGGCCAGGTCGACCTGTTCACGCACGTCCAGCAGGGCCTGGTCGGCATCGAAGCCGGCATCGAATTCCAGCATCAGCACCGCACTGCCTTCGGCCGCCGTGGCACGCATTTCCTTCAAACCCTCGATGGTGCGCAGCTCCTGTTCCATCGGGCGCAGCAGCAGCCGCTCGGCATCCTCGGGCGAAATGCCTTCATGAAACAGGTTCACATAAATCGTTGGAATGGCAACGTCAGGCTCGGCTTCCTTGGGGATGGAGATGTAAGTGGAAGCGCCGGCAATCAGCAGAATGACGAATACCAGCAGCGCAGGGCGCGGACGGGTAACGATCATTTGTATCAGTGCATTCACGGCCCACTGCCCTCATCAACGGTGGTGGCATCCTGGTAAACCGGGTTGACGGTATCCCCCGGGATGACGAAGCCCTGGCCGACCACGATCATCGTGACCTGCTCCGGCAGGCCGGTGACCCAGATACCCTCACTGCCGGATGAAAATATCTCCACCGGAAAGAATTGCACTGTATTGCGGGCATCGACCGTCTTGATGCCGATATTGCCCTCGGCATCCTGAGCCAACAATGCCGGGGTGATGCGATGGCCGCGAACCTCCCCGGCCGGCAGCCGAACCTCGGCCGACATCCCGGCACGCAATTGGCCCTGAGGATTGGGAATGGCCAGTTCGACCTGGAACGAACGGGTGCTTTCGGAAGCTACCGGTGCGACATAACGGACCGTACCCGTCACCACAGCGCCGCCCAGCAATGTCGCCTGTCCCTGGCTGCCTGTATCCAGTTGGTGAATATCGCGCTCGCTG
This sequence comes from Pseudomonadales bacterium, assembly GCA_032250895.1. Taxonomy (GTDB): domain Bacteria; phylum Pseudomonadota; class Gammaproteobacteria; order Pseudomonadales; family Pseudohongiellaceae; genus JAVVEZ01. The sequence continues at coordinate 1,764 of JAVVEZ010000094.1, forward strand.
ACCTCTCCCACCGCAATCAGCGGATCGGTATCGACGAGAGTGGCAATGGTATCGCCGATGCCGACATAGTTTCCGAGTTCGACACTGCGGTCTTCGAGCACAGCGGCAAAGGGGGCGGTAATCACCGTCCGCTGCATATCCAGCTGAATGCCCTCCAGCGCCGCCTTGGCGCTGGCGAGCCGGGCATTGGCTTCGGCAATCTGGGCTTCCGACATGAATTCCCGGCCACGCAGACGCTGGGCACCCTGGTATTCGATTTCACGCTGGGCAATCAGGGCCTGGGCTTCGGTGATCCGGGTCTTCAGGTCGCGTTGATCGAGACCCACGATGCGCTGGTCAGCCACGAGCCAGGCCCCGCGCTCAGCATCGATGCTGACCACCCGGCCCTCGATTTCAGCGGCCAGGTCCACGCGGCGGTTCGGTTCCGTTCTGGCACTGATGACCACTTCCCGGGTGACCGGCCGGGCCTGTGACTCACTCACCGCAACAGACATGAGCGGATGCCGGCTTTGCGTGGCGGCAACATCCGGCACTGGCGTGCTGGCATCGCCGACCAGGCCCGACATCATCCAGACAATAACAGCAATGGTCAGACCAAGAGCCAGCAGAATGGGACGAAGGGACGGCTTCATAGAAATAATCTTTACCTTGGTTATACGGATTATACGTTCAGAAATTCGTCATTCCTGTTGTTTGACTGGATGCCCGCCTGCGCGGGGACGACGCCCTGCTATGAATATCTATTGGGGATTTTGGCATCCATGTGAGTTCTCGCTGGCATCAGCGGCGAGGGACTCCCTCAGAAAGCGGCAGATATGATAGCATGGACCGCAAACAGAACCTATGGATGACAATAAAATGAAAAAAACCATGTCTGAGTACCTGAGTGTTTCCCTGCTGTCCTTGTTAGCTGTGTCCTTGTCTGTGTTGCTATCTGCGCTGGCCACACCCGTCCTGGCACAGTCCCCCGCCGCCTGCTCCGCGCTGCTCGGCCATACCCAGGATGGCGTCGATCTGAACATCACCGCCGCCGTCCATGCCACTGACCGGCAGACCCCGGCCACGCCTTTCGCGGCGGGCCTGACGCTGCCGCCGCATTGTCATGTGGAGGGTGAAATCGACCGTCGCACGGGTGCCGATGGCAAGTCCTACGCCCTGCGTTTCGCCATCAATCTGCCCGACAACTGGAACGGTCGATTTCTGTTTCAGGGCGGCGGTGGCCTCAATGGTTCATTGAATGAGCCGCTGGGCACCCAGGCAACGGGTGGGCGCCCTGCACTGAGCCGCGGCTTTGCCGTCGTCAGCACCGACAGTGGTCATCAGGGACAGGGCGGTTTCGATGCCGGGTTCATGGCCGACCAGGAAGCCGCACTGAATTTCTTCTTCCTCGGCAACATGCGTGTGACTCAGGTGGCCAAACCGCTGGTTGCCGCCTATTACAGCCGTCCGGCCACCAAGTCCTACTTCGTCGGCTGCTCCACCGGCGGCCGCGAAGGCATGATCATGGCACAGCGCTATCCCTATCTGTACGACGGCATCGTGTCCGGCGCGCCGGCGATTCGTACCGGGCTGTCCAATCTCGCCCTGCGCTGGATGAATGTGCAGATGAACCTGGCCGCCCCGAAGGACGCCCAGGGCCTGCCTCTGCCAGGCGGCACCTATTCAAAAACGGAACAGGCGCTGATCATCGATGGTCTGCTTCAGTCCTGTGATGCCCTCGACGGTGCCGAAGATGGTCTGATCTTCAACACCACCGCCTGTCATTTCGATCCCCGTTCGCTGAGCTGCCCCGCCGGCCAGCAGGGTGCCAACTGCCTGGCAGCGGACAAAGCCGACGCCCTGGCAAAGGCGGTGGCAGGCCCCGTCGACAGCCGCGGCCTACAGGTCTATTCCCGCTTCCTGCTCGACACCGGCATCGACGACGATAGCGGGTTCATTCCGGGCATCATCGCCGGTGGCGGCGTTCCGCCCGTGGGACCACCCGTGGCCACCCTGCTGAGCCAGGATGTCGATGCCGAATTCATCGCGGCAACCGCCACCGATGCGGCCATCGGCGACAGCACCTCCTACCAGCTCTCCAGTTTCGCCGCGAACGGCGGCAAGCAACTCTACTATCACGGGGTCAGCGACCCCTGGTTTTCGGCCATGGATACCGTGGCGTATTACCAGCGCATGGCGGTCGTGAACGGCGGTCTGGAAAGCGTCAAGCAGTGGAGCCGCGTCTTCCTCGTGCCCGGCATGGGGCACTGCGCCGGCGGCGAACAGACCGTGGACAGCTTCGACATGCTGGACGCCATCGTGGCCTGGGTCGAAGACGGCAGGGCTCCGGATCGCATCATCGCCACCGGCAACAGCCTGCCCGATGTCAGCCGCCCGCTGTGCCCGTACCCGCAACACCCCCACTACCGTGGCAGTGGCGATAGCAAGGACGCCGCCAGTTTCGAGTGCCGGGAGTAAGACAGCGTTACCGCTACATTCAGCCGGGAGATGACTCAGGATGCGGCAGGTGCCTGCCACAGGGCATCCGCCAGCATTTCCACACTTTCCGGGCAGCCATCGGCAAGCCAGCGCGCCAGACGTGCCGCGACATCCGGATAGCTCACCCGCACCGGGGTCTTGCTGCTGCGCAACCAGGAGGCCACGGCTCGTTTTTCCAGTTGTTCCAATACCGTGGCATAGCCGAGTTGACGCAGCGCCTGCGCATTGGAAAGCTGTTCCATCTGCCCGCTCAGGGGCCTGCTCAGGATGCACTTGCCGATCTGCAGACATTCACTGGTCAATTCAAAACCGCTGTTGGCTATGACCTGCCCGGCATCGAGCAGATCTTTTTTGAAGCCTGTTCTGGAAATCGCCCGGGTGTGGATATGACCACAGTCCCGATTCGTCATGTCCGGATGATAAACATAGAAATCAAAATCGGATAAATCCCGCAACAGCTCCAGAATCAATGCCGGACTTTCAAAGGGCAAATAGACCAGCACCTTTTCGGCCAGCGGTTTTGGCAGCTGAGCCGGCACGACAATGTCGAGTATGGGGGGCAGCACAGGAACGTTGAAATGGTGCCAGTGCAAGCCGACCGGAAGGGTGACGGGCGCATAGTGCTTCATGATGGTCCTGACCAGCGGATTCGCTCCCTGCATCGGAATATCGAAGCAAAACGCATATTGATGACTGATGCCCGTTACCGCTATGCCTCTTTTGCGCGCGGCATGGCTGAGCACCGGTTCATAGTCCGAGATGACGAGATCATAGGGCCGCAAATCCAGGTTATCGACATCGCGCCGGAACTGAAGAAAATTGTTTTTCTTCAGGGTGCCCAGCAGTTGAACCTTGCCCGCCTTGACAACGAAGGTAAGGCCCTGACGCCACAGGAACTCCTTGATGTCGCCACAACCCCTGGCTTTTTCCCGGCTGCTGAGCAGCCAGTCGATTTCAATATCGGGATAGGCCTTCAGGGCTTCCGCCATCGCGCAGCAGCGACTGACATGCCCGTTGCCTGTACCCTGTACGCCATAGAGTATCTTCATTGTGTCTCCCGCTCTTCACACCATCAGCAAGACAATCGTAGTGCCGATCATGGCACCCGCAAAAATATCGGTCAGAAAGTGCACACCCAGCACCACTCTCGACAAACCGACGGCAAGCGCCCACAGATACAGCGGCAGGAACACCATACTCAGACCAAAACAAAGAAAACCGACAAAAAAGAAAGCGGCAGAGGTATGTCCGGAGGGCAGACTGAACTCATCGGCGGCCATAATCAGTGCCTGGAAACCATCGATGGCCTGACCGGGACGTTTCCGCCTGATGGTGTTTTTAAGAAAAAAATAGACTGTCCGTTCAACTGAAAAGCCAATCAACGCAAGCAGAATATAGGCCGTCTGTTTTTCCGGCTTCAGCAGCATGATCAGGGGCGGCAGGGAAAGATAAAGCCAGCCATCTGCGCTGCGGGAAACCAGCCTGGCATAACTGCTCAGGGACGTCCGGCGGGTATAGTTAAATACTGAAAGGAAGGTTCGCAGATCAACGCTTCGAATATAATTGATCATCTGCCAGTACTGCACGCATCCGAATAGACTCTATTCATGGCAGGCATCATACCTTCCCGGCATTAAAGAAATGTAAAGTGGCGATGAAATTTTGATAAACCCCGGCCAGCATCGGCGTGCACAGCAGGAACATGCCGAGATAATATATTAAGCGCTTGATTTTGATTATTTTTTAATAATTTTCAAAACCTCCTGACGAGGCCATGGACTTCCCCTGTGATTACTCTTATTCTCTATGGACGCCCCGGTGTTGTCGGGGCGCAGAGAGGAATGACATGGATTCGACAGAAAAGACCCCCACCCCCTGCAACTTCGTGATCTTCGGTATTGCCGGCGATCTGGCGCGGCGCAAGTTGCTGGCGGCCCTGTACCATCTGGAAGAGGCCGGGCTGCTGCACGATGACACCCGGATTCTGGGGCTGGCGCGCAGCACTTACGGGCACGCCGACTTTCTCGCGATGGTCACTGAAAATCTGAAAAAATTCTCGGCGCAGGCGCCCGCGCAGAAAGCCCTGCGCAAACTGCTGGCACGGATGCGTTATATCCAGATCGATTTTACCGACAAGACCAACTTCCTGGTGCTGCGCGAAGCCCTCGTCGAAGCCCCGCATCCCGCCATCTATTATCTGGCGACTCCGGCCCTGGTCTATGCCGACATCTGTACCGGTCTCAACCATGCCAAACTGATCCACAAGGACAGCCGGATCGTCATGGAAAAGCCCATTGGCGACAACCTCGAATCCTCACGTCTGGTCAATGATACCGTGGCCCGCTACTTCAAGGAGGAACAGATTTACCGCATCGATCATTACCTGGGCAAGGAAACCGTACTCAATCTGCTGGTGCTGCGTTTTGCCAATTCCCTGTTCACCACCAACTGGGATCACAAGTGCATCGACCATGTTCAGATCACGGTCGCGGAGAGTGTCGGCATCGAAGACCGCTGGGGCTTTTACGACCAGGCCGGGCAGATGCGTGACATGGTGCAGAATCATCTGTTGCAGATTCTGTGCCTGCTGGCCATGGAGCCGCCCTTCGATCTCAGTGCCGAAACCATTCGCGACGAAAAACTGAAAGTGCTTAAGGCCCTGCGCCCCATCAGCCATGAGAACATCAGCCGCAACGCGGTCCGTGGCCAGTATACCGAGGGCTTTGTCAAAGGTCAGGCGGTGCCTGGATATCTGGATGAAGAGGGCGCCAACCCGGACAGCCAAACAGAAACCTTCGTCGCGCTCAAGGCCGAAATCGACAACTGGCGCTGGTCCGGCGTGCCCTTTTATCTGCGCACCGGGAAACGGCTGACGGCCAAATACAGCGAGATCACTATTCACTTCAAACAGCAACCCCACAATATTTTCCGGGAAAGTTATGCCGACCTGCCACCGAACAAACTCAGCATCCGCCTGCAACCGGACGAGGGCATCGAGCTGCAGATGGTGAACAAGGTGCCGGGTATTACCGAAATTTCCAGAATTCAGAAAACCAATCTCGACCTGTGCTTTTCCGATACCACCAACAACGCCAGGGTGGTGGATGCCTATGAACGCCTGCTGTTGGCCGTGATGGATCGCAATCAGTCGCTGTTTGTCAGTCGCGCCGAAGTGGAGCACGCCTGGCGATGGGTCGACGCCATCATCGGAGCCTGGAACAAGAACAGTGAAAGGCCCGACCATTATCCCGCCGGTTCCTGGGGGCCGACCTCTTCCATCTCTCTGATTGCCAGAGACCAACGCCAGTGGGATGAATGATGACGCAAGCCCTGCATGAATTCATCAATTCGGATCTGCTCAATGAAAGGCTGGCCACCGAAGTGGCCGCTCTGCTGGAGGCGGCGATTGCCGCCAGGGGCTTCGCCAATCTTGCCGTGTCCGGAGGGAAAACACCCAGGAACCTGTACCGGATCCTTGCCAAAAAGAATCTGGCCTGGTCGCAGGTCAACCTGCTGCTGGTTGATGAACGCTGGGTCGCCAATGACTCCGCTGACAGCAATGAACACATGCTCCGGGAATGCCTGCTGCAGGATGCCGCCCGTGCGGCGCATTATATTTCCATCAGACCCGGACAGGAGCTCAGCGCTGCGAGTCTGCGCGACATAGAAAATACGCTGATGAACGCCCAGGCCCTGCCCTTCGATGTGCTGTTGCTGGGCATGGGCGACGATGGCCATATTGCATCACTGTTTCCCTGTGCCGATGAAATCTATCCGGCCATGGCCGCCGACAACCCGGCCCTGCTGATGAAAATTTCTCCGCAAACAGTCCCCTATGACCGCATCAGCTTCACGCTGAAGGTACTGCTGCAGAGCAGAAAGACTTTTCTGTTGCTGCTGGGTGCCGGGAAACGGCAAATTCTGAAGCAGGCCCTGGCGGGCGACAACATCATGCAAATGCCGGTCCGGGCCCTGCTCGGAGCCAGGGATCTCGATCTGGACATTTACTGGGCGCCCCGATAGCTGTCTGTTGGGACTGAGCATCGCCCACCCACTACATGGAGTCACTTGTCATGAATGAAAATATTGCGGAAATCACCGAACGAATCATCGTCAGAAGCAAAACGACCCGCCAGGCCTATCTGAAAAGAATCGATGCTGCCGGGGATGAGGGCGTGAACCGCTCGCGCTTGTCCTGCGGCAATCTTGCCCACGGCTTCGCCGCCTGCAATGCCAGCGACAAGGCCCGTGTACGTTCCCTGACCCACAGCGACATCGCCATCGTCTCTGCCTACAATGACATTCTGTCTGCGCATCAGCCTTACAAGGACTTCCCCGATCTGATCAAGCAGGCCATCAGCGAGGCCGGAGGAGTCGCCCAGTTTGCCGGGGGCGTGCCGGCCATGTGCGACGGCGTCACGCAGGGTCAGTCGGGGATGGACCTGAGCCTGATGAGCCGGGATACCATTGCGCTGGCCAGCGCCGTTGCCCTTTCGCACAATCTCTTCGATGGTGCGCTGATGCTGGGCATCTGCGACAAGATCGTCCCGGGCCTGCTGATCGGCGCCCTCAGCTTTGGTCATCTGCCAGTGGTGTTCGTCCCCTCCGGCCCCATGCCTTCCGGTCTGCCCAACAAGGAGAAGTCCAAAGTCAGGAAACTGTATGCCGAAGGCAAGGTCGGCAAGGACAGCCTGCTCGATGCCGAGGCGCAGTCCTACCATGCTCCGGGCACCTGCACCTTCTACGGCACCGCCAATTCCAACCAGCTGGTCGTGGAAATGATGGGGCTGCATCTGCCCGGCGCCTCGTTTGTGCAGCCCAACAATACGCTGCGGGACGAACTCACCAAAGCTGCGGCCCGCCAGGTGACGCGGCTTACCCGACAATCCGGCAATTACCTGCCCATGGGCCGGATGCTGGACGAAAAATCCCTGGTCAACGGCATCATCGGCCTGGTGGCCACCGGCGGCTCCACCAATCTGACCATGCATCTGGTCGCGGTTGCCCGGGCCGCCGGCATCCTGCTCACCTGGGATGACTTTGCCGATATCTCGCGGCAGATTCCCCTGCTGACCCATATCTATCCCAGCGGCTCCGCCGACATCAATGACTTTCAGCAGGCCGGCGGCATGGCCCAGTTGTTCCGGGAACTGCTCGACCATGAGCTCCTGCATGACGATGTCCAGACCATCGTCGGCAAAGGTCTGGACAAATACCTGCTGACACCGCTCATCGAGGATGGTGAACTGCAATGGCGCGCCGGCCCCGGGCACAGCCGTGATACCCAGGTGCTGGCCTCGGTCGGCGAGCCCTTCAAGCAGGACGGCGGCCTCAATGTGCTCAAGGGCAATCTCGGCCAGAGTGTGATCAAGACCTCCGCGCTGACCGAGCAGCAATTGCGGATCACCGCGCCGGCGATCATTTTCGAGGATCAACACGAGCTGGCCGCGGCCTTTGAGCAGGGACAACTGAACCAGGACTGTATCGTGGTGGTACGTTATCAGGGTCCGCAGGCCAGGGGCATGCCGGAACTTCACAAACTGACGCCGCCGTTGAGCGTGCTGCAGGACCGGGGTTTCAAGGTGGCGCTGGTCACCGATGGCCGCATGTCGGGGGCTTCCGGCAACGTTCCGGCAGCCATTCACCTGTGTCCGGAGGCGCTGGCCGGCGGCCTGATCGCGAAGATCCGGCCTGGCGACATGATCAGCCTGGATGCCGTCGCCGGCACGCTGGAACTGCTGGTCAGTGCCGACGAACTGGCAGGCCGTGAGCATCAGGTGCCCGATCTGTCCCACCATCATCAGGGCTGTGGCCGGGAACTGTTTGGCCGGATGCGCATCAACCTGAGCAGCGCCGCCGAAGGTGCCTGTTCACTTTTTTGAAACCCCATGATCCTTTCGAGAAGCCTGCACGCATGCCAGAAGAACTTTTGATCGTAGCGGATATCGGCGGCACCAATATCCGCTTTGCCCAGGCCCGGCAAGGCCGGCTCGAGCATTTACAGGTGTATTTGTGCCGGCATTTTCCGTCACTGCGGGACGCGCTAAGCTGCTATCTCAAGACCTGCGAAAATACCCGGATCCGGCTCTGCCTGGCGATTGCCGGACCGGTGGCCGGCGACCGGATCACGATGACCAATCTAAACTGGTCATTCTCAAAAAACGCCTTGAAGGCGGAACTGGCACTTGCCGAACTTCATGTCATCAACGATTACGAAGCCATTGCGTTATCCATACCCAAACTTGCCATCCCCAAACCTGGCAGGGAATCCAGGTACCCGATCGGCGCCGGCGAAGCGCAAGCCGGCAGTCCCATCGCCGTCTGCGGGCCAGGGACCGGTCTCGGCGTGGCCCATCTGATCTACAACCGGGGGCAGTGGCTGGCCCTGCCCGGGGAAGGCGGGCATGTCGATTTTGCCGCCACCAATCCCCAGGAGCAGGCAATCTTCAACATCCTCCAGCGTCAGCATGGCCATGTCTCAGCCGAGCGTCTGCTGTCCGGGCCGGGGCTGAAGGCCATCTACCTGGCACTTTGTGAAATTGAAAACCAGCCCCCGGAAGCACTCGACCCCCAACAGATCAGCGCCAGAGCCCTCGCAGCCAGCTGCCCCCTCTGTTGCGCGGCCCTGAACCATTTTTGTGAAATATTGGGCAGCTTTGCCGGCAACCTGGCGCTGATTCTGGGCAGTTTTGGCGGCGTCTATATCGCCGGCGGCATCGTGCCGGGCTTTCTGGATTTTTTCCGTACCAGCGGCTTCCGGGAACGCTTCGAAGCCAAGGGCCGCTACCGGGGCTACAATGCCGCCATCCCCACCTATGTGATTACCGAGCCCTATCCGGGCATGCTGGGCGCTGCACTGTTTCTGGAGCAGCACAGCATGGCGGAACCACTGCCCTGAATCGGCGGACGCCCCATCGACACCTCAGAATTCATATATCATAAATTCCAGAAAAACATACGGAGCACGCCATGAATAAAACCTCACAGAACCGGCAGTGGGCTATTGCTCCCGGTGAAATTTTCGGCATGGGACCGGTGATTCCAGTGCTGGTGATTCATAAAGAGGACGATGCGATTCCGGTGGCCACGGCGCTGCTGGAAGGCGGGCTCAGTGTACTGGAAGTCACCTTGCGGACCCCTTCGGCGCTGGCGGCAATCCGGCGCATCGCCCGGGAATTGCCGGAAGCCCTGGTCGGTGCCGGTACGGTCACCAATGCCCGGCACCTGCAGGAAGCCCTTGCTGCCGGCGCCAGATTCCTGATCAGCCCGGGACTGACCCCAAACCTGCTTGCCGCCGCCAACACGGCGGACATGCCCCTGATCCCCGGTATTGCGACGATCTCGGAGCTGATGACGGGGCTCGATTACGGCTTTGATCATTTCAAGTTTTTCCCCGCCGAAGCCAGCGGCGGTCCCAAGGCCCTCAAGGCCATTGCCGGCCCCTTTCCCAATATCCGCTTCTGTCCCACCGGGGGCATCACCGCTGACAACATGATGAGCTATCTCAAGCTGAACAATGTCGATTGTGTGGGCGCATCCTGGCTGGTCACGCAGGAACTCGTGGCGGCCGGAGACTGGAAGGAAATCACCCGCCGAACCCGGCAGGTCCTGCAGCAAACCGGCTATGATTTTGAGTAGGGCGGTGCGACTGCCTGCTCCGGTACAGCGTCTGGATAAAGCTTTTCAAGGTATTGCGCAACACTGATATCCCAGGAAAACCGGCTGTCTGCGGCAGCCTGGGCAATTTTTTGCCATTTTTGCGGCTGCCGGCTCCGCATCAGCAGTATTTTCCGCAGAGACATCAGCATGGCCTGCGCCTGTTCCTGCGGGCTTTTTCCAACAAAAGTGAAGCCGTTTTTATTGTTTTTCACGGTATCACTGAGCCCTCCGACCCGGTGGACCAGACAGGGTTTTCCAGCCCGCATCGCCAGCATCTGGCTGATGCCGCAGGGCTCATAGGAACTGGGCATCAGGAACAGGTCGCAGAAATGATAGAGTTTTTCTGCCAGCGCATCGGAATAGCCCTGCAGAAAAAGGAAGTTGGCATGCCGCATCATGGCCCGGGTCATGAATTCTTCATGTTCGGCATCGCCACTGCCGACCATGATGTAAAGACCCTCTCCGAGGACGTCCAGCATTACCTCCAGGGCACTGTGTCCCGCTGCCACGTCCACTTCCAGCAGGCTGACTTTCTGCGCGGTCAGGCGCCCTACCGAGGCCAGCACAAAATCATCGGGATTCTTTTTGCCGGCCCATTCCTGCAGGCGGCGCTGCGCAAAAAACCAGGCGGCGCTGATCCGGGTTCTGTCACCGACCCAACTCAGCAGACACGCGTTGATCAGGCTGACAAGCTCCTCTTTGGTGACTTGTTGCCGCTCCAGTCCGGCATAATCGCAACCATTGAGAATGCCAAACAGTTTTTTCCTGCGCCGTGCTCTTTTCAGGTCCGCTTCCAGTCTCTCCCCGCCGATGAAGCCC
>JAVVEZ010000011.1:0-57672 GCA_032250895.1 Pseudomonadales bacterium
TCGGCGTTTCGAAGCCGCTGGTGGTGCGGATACGCGAACCGGTGATGGTGATTTCTTCCAGTTGGTCCTGAGCCAGAGCAGTGGTGCTCAGGCTTGCCGCCGTGCTGACAAAAGCAACGGCCACAGCCAACTTATTGTAGTTGAACACTACAGGTCGGTTTTTCATTGGTTTCCCCTTTTACTTTGGTAGAAGTAGACTTCTTGTTGTGCAAGTGTGTGAAAACAGCTTGTAAGGTTTCAGCAATACAAAGCGCGTATCAACTTGCAACTCGATTCGTTACGCAAGCGAAAAGAGCGCAAAACAACATTTACGCGCAGGACATGATAGTAAACAAGGTAGGGCAGTGCAAGTTTTTTGCCGGTCTGGCAATGATTAAAGTAAAATTTCAATAAAAATCGCTATTATCATGATATAAAACAAGTTATTTAATATAATTTTTTCTCTGGTGCCATGTGGCTTAAAAAGTTCTGTGCAGCTTTGCAAGGCCTGCGATCTGCTGTGCCTGGAAGTAGCCTGCCGACACTGAAGACTTGTGCTTGTATCCGGGGGGACGGGTGCCTTATTCTTCCGATACATGTGCATAGGTTTTTTCCCGCACTTTGTTCGAAAACAGGGGTGCCGGGTATCATCATAAACGGCGGATTTTCAGGTCCGCACTCAGGAAAATCCTGACCGGGGTCAGCAATGTCGAAAAAAGAAGAACAACGAAGAATCCGCGAGCAAAAAAGGCTGGCGGCCGAAAAAAGAGAAAAAATGACGGGCAGGGCGCTCAGGCTGGGTATGTTCGCACTGATTCCTCTGGTTCTCTATCTGCTCTATCTGGGCTTGTTCAAGGCTGCCCCCGTGTACATGCCTGCCGAGCTTGCCGGGACCGACCATGTGCGCGGTAATCCGGAAGCAGCCCTGACCCTGACAGTCTATGCCGATTTTCAGTGCCCGGCCTGTTTTACCGAGGAAGAAATCATCGCCAGGGCCTGGCCCCGGATCGAAGACAGGATAAGGCTGGTATTCCGGCATTATCCGCTGGACAGCCATCGCCATGCCTTTCTGGCGGCGAGTTATGCCGAAGCTGCCGGTCGTCAGGGGCGGTTCTGGGAAATGCATGACTTTCTGTATGCCAACCAGGCAGTCTGGGCAGTTCTTGATAATCCTTCTTCAAGCTTTGATGGTTATGCCCTGCAGTTGGGACTGGATATGGACAAGCTGAAAAGCGATATCGAAATGGAAGCTGTGCGCGCCAAGATACTGGCAGACCAGAAAGGCGGGACCCGGGCCGGTGTGCGGGGGACACCGGCGCTGTTCATCAACGGGCGCCTGATCAGTAATCCAAGAAGTTCCAGCGAACTGATCAGCATGGTGAATCAGGCTCTGGAAAACCTCTGACCTGCCTGTGGCCGTCCTGGAAGGGCAATGGCTATTCCGGCGAAGGTTATTCCGAAAGCGCAATGACCCGCAGTGTGGTCAGAAAGTCATAGGATGCGTAACCGTCGGTAGGCAAGTCGTTCTGTGCCTGATAATTGCGCACAGCCTCCCGGGTCTTGCTGCCCAGCACGCCATCGGGTGTCCCGGCATCAAAGCCCAGATCATTGAGGATTTTTTGCAGTTCCAGCACTTCGACGCGGCTCAGGGCTTTTTCTTCGCTTGCCGGCATGTGCACGAGGGGTCCGGCCCCGGCAAAACGATCCGCCAGGTGACCCACGGAAAGCGCATACAGGATTGAACGGTTCCAGACCATGGTGGTGCGGAAATTATCGTAGGCGAGAAAGGCAGGACCTCCGGCCCCGGCCGGCAGAATCACGGAACCCGGCATGTCAGCCTGGCCCAGGCTGCTGCCATCAGCACGGGTGATACCGAGGCGGTTCCATTCGGTGACGGATTTCCTGATATTGGTGCCACTGAGGCTGAAGTCGAAATTGGATGGCAGGATGATCTCGCGGCCCCAGCGCTCATCAGCCTTCCAGCCGGAATGGGACAGGAAATTGGCCGCTGAGGCGAAGACATCGGGCAGGCTGTTCCAGATGTCGATGCGCCGGTCGCCATCGCCGTCCACGCCATAACGGGCAAAGGTCGAAGGCATGAACTGGCATTGGCCCATGGCGCCGGCCCAGGAGCCGGTCATACGGTCAACGGAAATGTGACCGGCATCCGCTATCTTGAGGGCCGTCAGTAATTCATCACGAAAAAAGGCACTGCGCCTGGGGTCATAGGCCAGGGTGGCGAGGGCATTGATTACGGAAAAGCCACCGGTGAAATCGCCAAAATTGCTTTCCAGCGCCCAGAAAGCCACCAGATAATGCGCCGGTACGCCGTACTGACGTTCAATGCGGCCGAGCAGTTCCGCGTGTTCCATCAGCAGAGCCTGGCCCCTGGCGATTCTGCCATCGGTAATACGCGATTTCATGTAGGCACTGAAGGTCTGCATGAACTCTGGCTGGCTCTGGTCGAGTTCGATGACTCTGGGCAGAGGGGCTTCTACGCTTGCCAGCGCCGCATCCACGGTGGTAGCGCTGATGCCAAGGCCAAGTGCTTCTGTTCTCAGGTCCTGCAACCATTCTGAAAAGGGTTGTTGCTGGGCCTGAGCGGAAAAGGCCAGGCCGCTCCAGAGCAGCGTGAGCAGAAGTTTTTTGAGGTAGGCAGATAGTTTCATATTAGCGGGAATGCACGGTTGTTGTTCATGTCCGAATGCTACCACAGGCTCCAAACAGACAAATAGACCGTCTGCACGAAATTAGGGAAGCTCTGGGGCGGGCCTGTTACAATCGGCATCCGTTCTTCTGTCGATGGTTGAATTTCTGTGAGTAATCGCCTTCCAACGATTCGGCAGTTGCAGTACTTGGTGGCATTGACCCGGCTGCAACATTTTGGCAAGGCGGCAGAGGCTTGCCATGTCTCTCAGCCAGCCTTCAGCATAGCCATCCGTGAACTGGAAAGCTGCCTGGACAGTCAATTGGTGGATCGGGACAATAAACATGTCGTCATCACGAAGGTGGGCCGTGCAGTATCCGAGCAGGCGCAACGAATACTCAATGACATTCAGGAATTGCAGCAAATTGCCGGCTTCAGCAAGGGCAATATGCAAGGGCGGCTCAGTCTTGGTGTGATCCCGACGATCGCACCCTTTTTGCTGCCGACGGTATTGCCGGGCCTGCGTGAAAGCTATCCCGCGCTCGAGTTGATCCTGTATGAAGGGATGACGGAAGAACTCTATCGGCAGTTGCTGGTGGGAAGCCTGGATTTTCTGTTGCTGGCGCTGCCCTATGATCTCAAGGGGGTTGAATTTCTGACCCTGTTCCGGGATCCCTTTCATCTGGCCTATCGGGAAAACACCATGATCCTGCAAGAGGACCACTATGATCTGGAGAAGCTGCCTGACGAAAGTATTTTTCTGTTGCAGGACGGTCATTGCCTGCGCGGGCATTCCCTGAGCGCCTGCAGGATCAGCAATCAGGCCAAGCTGAGCCCGGTTTCGGCAAGCAGCCTGTTGACCCTGGTACAAATGGTCGATGCCGATCTTGGCATCAGTTTTTTGCCGGAAATGGCGGTGAACTCTTCGTTGCTGACGAACACGAAGGTCAAAACCAGAGCACTCTCGGACGATAGCTACCGCGATATTGGCTTGGTCTGGCGCAAGGGTTCCAGCCGCGAAAATGATTTTAGAATTTTTGGTGACTTCCTGTGCCACAATCGACAAATGGAAAACACAGGGGAATAAAAAAAAGCTGTGACGGTTGCCCGTCACAGCCTGGCTCAATGCCCAAGGAGGGATGATTCTTTCTGACGACTCAATTATCCCGGGTGCCGAGAATGGATTCGATGGCCTGGATATGCTCGGATTTGATTTTATCCAGAGACGCCTGGTGTTTTTCCCGCTCCAGCTTCAGTTTTTCTATCTGCTCGCTGTTGAGTGCAATCACGTCCACTGTGGCCGGCGCCGGCGCATAAGCCAGTGTTGCGCGAGTTTCGGAGTCATTCGCGAAGGACAGGCCCGTCAATGCCAGCAGAAAAAATCCCGTTATGAATCTTCCAGTTAAAAACCTCATGGTTTCACCTCGCTGTTCGTGAATTTGTTTGTGTTCGCAGGGGAGATAGTAGGCGGGGATTAAGCAAGGATTGAGAAAGGAGAATGAATCAATTGTGGAAATGACGCCTGTGGGCTACCACTCAAACTTGTAGCCTACGCCATAGAGGGAGTGGATCAGTTCCACGCCGGGCAATTGGATATCGATTTTCTTGCGCAGCTTCTTGATATGACTGTCGATGGTTCTGTCGCTGACCACACGGCCGTCAGAATAGATTTTATCAACCAGCACATTGCGGGAAAAAATCCGGCCAGGCTGATCCGAAAGCACCTTGAGCAGTTGAAATTCAACGGCTGTCAGGTCGAGATCGACACCGTTGATATGGGCTTTGTAGGTATCGGCATCCAGTTTCAAACCCTGGTCGGTGGCATGGCTATGCCTGCCTTCGCTGCGCCGCAGTACCGCCTTGACCCTCGCCACGACCTCGCGTGGGCTGAAGGGTTTGCAGATATAGTCATCGGCACCCAGTTCCAGACCCAGCAGGCGATCGATTTCTTCGACCTTGGCGGTGATCATGATGATGGGCAGCATGGAATGGCGGCGAATGTCCTTGCAGATATCCACGCCGCCCTTGCCCGGCAGCATCAGGTCCAGCAGAATCAGGGTGGGGGTATGTGCAGCAAGCCACGGTTCCACCTGTATGCCATCATGGATCAGGCTGGTTTCAAACCCGCTTTGCTGCAGATAGTCCCGAAGCAGGTTCGCCAGTTTTACTTCATCTTCGACGATCAGGATGTGTTGTGTCATAAATCTCTGCCAGTCGGTTGACGGGTAGCCGGGACATCAGTCTGTGGTGCCCGGACCAGCGCATGCTCGAGACCGGATAGTCTATGCCGAAGCGTCTGGTGGGGCAAATCAGGCTTGCTGCAAACGATGCGGAAACTGAATGTGAATCCTGAGGCCGCCGAGGGGCGAGTGTTCCGCACTGATGGTTCCATCATGGGCTTCAACAATGTTTTTGCAAATTGCCAGGCCAAGACCGGAGCCACCCTTGTTGCGGTTGCGGGAGGTTTCCAGTCGATAAAGGCGTTCGAAGAGACGGTCGAGGTCTTCATCGCGGACGCCGGGGCCCGAATCGAACCAGTCGATGTCAATGGCGTTCTGGGTCTCCTTGACATGCACCACCAACTGGCCGCCCTCGTCAGTATAACGGCAGGTGTTCTGCATCAGGTTGTCAAACAGCTGCGACAGACGGTTTTCATCACCCAGCATGGAAAGAGTCTGACCCTCGGGCACATCAATGTTCCTGGTGAGCCTGATATGGTGTTTGTTGAGCAGCTGGCGATGCATGTCAATGGTTTGTTCCAGCACCTTGCCGAGATCCAGCGTTTCCTTTCTGTAGACCAGTGCGCCAAGATCGGACATGGACAATTCATGAAGGTCGTTCACCAGGGTGCTCAGATGACTGACTTCCTGATGAAAGGACTCCAGGGTCTCCGGACCCAGGGGGCGAATACCGTCCTGTACCGATTCGATCTCGCCCTGCAAGATAGCCAGAGGGGTGCGCAGCTCGTGGGAGATATCGGCTATCCATTGCTGGCGTGCGCTGCGGTTCTGGTCGAGGGTTTTCGCCAGGGTATTGAAATCTTCGGCCAGTTGTCCTATTTCGTCTGAACTGCGAACTGCCAGCCTGGAATTGTAGTCGCCCCTGGTCAAGGCCCGGGTGCCATCCACGATGTCCCGTACCGGACGCACCAGCAGACTGGAAACGGGAAAGGCCACCAGCGCCGAGATCATTACCAGGATCGCGGCGAACAAAAAGAAGGACTGTTTCTGTTGCTGGCTAAAAAGCAGATCGGCCTGTTCCGATAGCTCCTGACGACTGGTCACAGCCAGATAGCCCACGGTATTGCCTCTGGCAATGATCGGATGCAGGTTGGCCAGCGGCAGAGCCTGGGCGTTGCCGAAAATGACATTTTGCTGGGCGTCCAGCAGCAGCAGGTAGGGTCTGGCAGGACTGTATTCGGAGGCGTAATACCAGTCGTTGGAACCCCCGGGTACCGGTCGTTGTGCAGCGACAGCAGTGGGGACCTCCGGATCATTGGCGCTTTCGATGCTGCTTCTGACCAGCGCCAGCCATTTGCGTGGATTGCGGCGCAGGGTTTCCCAGGAGCCGGTTCGTTCGTGAAAGTCGGACAGGCCCTCTACCAGCGCCGGAACCTGACGTTCTTCAATTCGGCTGATGTATTCCAGAAAGCCACGGTCGAAGCTGTAACGCCCGAGGCTGTACATGGCGATATACACGATGATATGTGCCGACAGAATGGCAAAAAAAAGCTTGTATTTGATATTCAGCTGCATTACTTGAGTTCATGCACTTCTTAAAAGGACGGCTACTATAACTGTGCCCGGCACAGGATGAGAACTGGTTTGCGGGTCAGGCAGCGAAGTTTCATATTGTTTGCACAAAGAATGCACGTTTGCCGCTGGAGCTGTCATTTTCAGGGTAGAATGACATTCTGATCCAAGCTCAAAGTAATCGTGAATATGTCGCTCGATGCCTTTCATCCCGCCACCCGGGCCTGGTTTGAACAGCACCTGGGGTCTCCCACAGCAGCGCAAAGCGAGGCCTGGCCGGCCATACAGCAGGGCAAAAACACCCTGATTGCCGCTCCGACCGGCAGTGGCAAAACCCTGGCGGCTTTTTACGTGGCGATCGATCAACTGGTGCAGTTGGGTCTACGCGGCCCGCTGGATGACAGCACGCGCATTCTCTATGTTTCGCCCCTGAAAGCCCTTGGCAATGACATTCAGCGCAATCTGGAGCAGCCGCTCGATGGCATCGCCGAGCAGCTCCATCTGCATGGCTGCCCTCCGGTCAATATCCGGGTTGGCGTGAGAACCGGCGATACCTCCGCATATGAGCGGCAACGCATGTTGAAGAAGCCGCCACATATTCTTGTGACCACCCCGGAATCGCTCTATCTGCTGCTGACCAGCCGCGGCGGCAGGCAGGTGTTGAGCAGCGTCACGACCCTGATCGTGGATGAAATCCATGCCCTGCTTGGAGACAAGCGCGGCTCTCACCTGTCCCTGTCCATCGAAAGACTACAGCATCTGACGGCGGGCCGCCTGCAACGCATCGGCTTGTCGGCCACGCAGAAGCCCATTGCCCTGGTGGCTCGTTTCCTGGTCGGGAATCATCAGCCTGATGATAAGGGGCGGATGGATTGCGCCATCATCGATGGCGGGCATCGCAAACATCTGGACCTGAGTCTGGAAGTACCGCAGTCGCCCTTGTCGGCCCTGATGAGCAACGAGGTATGGGAAGAGCTTTATGCACGGCTGGTGGCCTTGATCAACACTCACCGTACCACGCTGATTTTTGTCAATACCCGGCGCCTGGCGGAGAGACTGGCGCTCAGCCTGGGTGCGCATATTGGTGAAGAATTCATCAGTTCCCACCATGGCAGCATGAGCAAGGACCATCGCCACCAGGCGGAACAGAAACTGAAATCAGGGGAGTTGCGGGTGCTGGTGGCAACGGCGTCCATGGAACTGGGCATCGATATCGGCTCGGTGAATCTCGTGCTGCAAATTTCCTCGCCCCACAGTATTGCGGCCTTCCTGCAGCGGGTGGGGCGCAGCGGGCATCAGGTGGGAGGCCTGCCCAAGGGCATTCTGTTTCCGCTGACCCGGGACGATCTGGTGGAATGCGCCGCCTTGCTGGACAGTGTCAGGCGCGGCGAGCTGGACGCTGTCGTGATGCCGGAAAAGCCGCTCGATGTGCTGGCCCAGCAGCTCGTTGCCGAACTGGGCAGCCTGGAGGATGGCGAAGAAGGCATGGCTCTGGATGAACTCTTCACGCTGGTCAGGCGTTCCTGGGTCTACCGTGACCTGGACCGGGATGAGTTCATGCAGGTCATCGCCATGCTGGCCCGGGGCTATACCAGCCGTCGCGGCAGAAGTGGTGCCTGGCTGCATCTGGATCAGGTCAACGATCGGGTACGGCCGCGCAAGGGTGCCCGGTTGACCGCGCTGACCAATGGTGGCGCCATCCCTGACATGTTCGACTATCAGGTGGTGCTGGATCCCGAAGAGACGGTGGTGGGCTCGCTCAACGAGGATTTTGCGCTGGAAGCCCTGCCGGGAGATATTTTCACCTTGGGCAATCACAGCTGGCGCCTGTTGCGGATAGACGGGCTCAAGGTCAGAGTGGCCGATGCACAGGGTTTGCCGCCTTCCATTCCCTTCTGGTTTGGGGAAGGACCGGGCCGGACCCGGGAGCTGTCGGAGGCGGTTTCCCGCCTGCGGGTGGAATTGCGCGAATTGCTTGATCACTCGCTCGAAAAAGCCCGGGATTTTCTGCTGACGCAGATCGGTTTGCAAAGCGCTGCTGCTGAACAGCTGCTGTCTTACCTGAAAGCCGGCAGTGATGCGCTGGAGGTGATGCCAAGCCGGGAATGCCTGGTCATGGAGCGTTTCTTCGATGAAGTGGGCGACATGCACCTGGTGATTCATTCCCCCTTTGGCAGCCGGCTCAACCGGGCCTGGGGGCTGGCGCTGCGCAAACGCTTTTGCCGCAGCTTCAATTTTGAACTGCAGGCAGCCGCCTCGGAAGACAGCATTGTGATTTCGCTCGGTTCTGTACACAGCTTTCCGCTGGCGGAGGTCTTCAACTATCTGCACAGCAGCTCGGTGCGTGAGCTGTTGGTACAGGCCTTGCTGGATGCCCCCATGTTCGAGGTGCGCTGGCGCTGGAATGCGACCCGGGCGCTGGCGATTCAGCGCAATCGCAGTGGCAAGCGGGTGCCGCCGCAGTTTCAGCGGATGCAGGCCGAAGACCTGGTGGCGCAGGTATTTCCGGATCAGATTGCCTGTTTCGAAAATCTTCAGGGACCGCGCAGGATTCCGGATCACCCTCTGGTGTCCCAGACCATTCACGACTGCCTGACCGAAGCCATGGATATTGACGGTCTGGAGGCCCTGCTGAAAAAAATTGAAAACAATCAGCTGCAATTGCTGGCAAAAGATCTCAGAGAGCCCTCTCCCTTTGCCCAGGAAATCATCAATGCCCGGCCCTATGCCTTTCTGGATGACGCCCCCTTCGAGGAACGGCGAACCAATGCCATTCGCCACCGCAGTTGGCTCGATCCGGCCGAAACCACGGCCTTCAGCACACTGGACCGGAAGGCCATTGAACGCGTGCGGGGGGAAGCCTGGCCCTGGATTCGTTCAGCGGAAGAGTTGCATGACGCCCTCTTGTTGCTGGGCTTTCTCAGCGCGGAAGAAATCAGCGCAAACCCGGATCATGACGCCGCCATTTATCTGGAGCCCTTGCTAAAGGCCGGGCGGATCACGCAACTGAGCGGGGTGGGTGGGGGTGTCTGGCTTGCTGCGGAAAGACTGCCGCAATTCATGGCCCTGGGCATGGACTGGCACTGCCAGCCGTCATTGGTGCTGCCTGCGGCCATTGCGAGTGAGCAATGGAGCCGGCAGGAAGCACTGCGGGAAATCATCCGGGGGCGTCTGGAAGCCCTGGGGCCGGTAACAGTCCAGGTGCTGGGACAGCCACTGGCACTGCCGGACGCTGATGTCGAGGGTGCCCTGCTGGCCCTGGAAACCGAAGGTTTTGTGTTTCAGGGTTGTTATACGCCGGATACACGAACGCAGGAATGGTGCGAACGGCGTTTGCTGCAAAGGATTCACCGCTACACGCTGGAATCACACCGGGAAAGTATCCGGCCGGTGTCGTTGCAGACCTATATGCGTTTTTTGTTCGATTGGCAGGGCTTGCAGTCCCATGAGGGACTTCCCGGCACCCCGTCCGCAGGCCCGCAGGCTTTATTGCAGGTATTGCAGGGGCTGGATGGTTATACTGCCCCGGCTGCCGCCTGGGAGTCCGATATTCTGCCGGGGCGCCTGCCGGATTATGATCCCGCCTGGCTGGATGTTCTCTGCATCAGTGGCAAGATCAGCTGGGGCAGAACCCGGCTCGGCAAAGGCGGCAGCAGGATGGATGCCTTGCAGGCAGCGCCCTTATCAAGAAAGGCCGGGCCGATAAAGACCACGCCGCTCAACATTCTGCAGCGGGAGAACCTGGATATCTGGCAGGCACTGGCCCGGGAACAGGGGGCGGCGGAAAGGCAGCAGCTCGGCAGTGTGGCTCTGAGTATAGTGGCGGCCCTGGAAAAGTTTGGCGCCAGTTTTTTTGATGACCTGGTAAAAAACACCGGCTGCCTGAAAACCCAGGTGGAAGCCGGACTTGCCGAACTGGTGAACCTCGGGTTTGTCAGCAGTGACAGTTTTACCGGTCTTCGGGCATTGCTCACGCCCAGCAGTCACAAGACCCGGCGCCGCGGAGGCAGTCGGCGTGCCCTGTTTGGCATTGAAGAGGCGGGGCGCTGGTCCCTGCTGTCCGGCAATACGGCTGCCCTGGTGGAGCCGGCACTGTCCGATGCCCAGCTGGAACGTTTGATTCATGTCTATCTGATGCGCTGGGGGGTACTGAGCCGGAAGGTGCTGGAGCGGGAAAGTCAGCCACCGCCCTGGCGTATTCTGCTGCTCAAATTGCGGCGGATGGAATTGCGGGGTGAATTGCGGGGTGGTCGTTTCATCGCCGGTATCGGCGGTGAACAGTTTGCGCTGCCGGAAACGGTGAATGTCTTGCGCAGACAGCACCAGGCCGGCCTGCGCGGTGAGGGCAGCGATCCCGCGCTGCAGCAGCCTCAGCGCCATGTGCTGTCGGCTGCCGATCCTCTGAATCTGCTGGGGATCATTCTGCCGGGCAGCAAGGTGGCGGCCAGCGGGAGCAATCGGATCTTGTTCGAAGACGGACTTCCGCTTGCCATACTGGAAAAGGATGAGGTCAGATTTCTGCGTGACATCGGTCCTGAACAGCAGTGGACACTGCAGCAGCACATTCAGCGGCGCTGTTTCCCGCCCCGGCTGCGCGCCTATTTGGGCAGGCCTTGACACGGTAAAACAACTTATTGTCAATTTTTAATAAAAAAAGAGAGGACGTCAAAATGAAGTTGTATGGTATTGCTTTGAGCAACTACACCAACATGGTCAAACATGCGCTGCTGGAGAAGGGTATTCCCTTTGAAATGGTCCCGGCCTCCCCCAGTCAGGACCCCGCCTTTCTGGCCAAAAGCCCCATGGGAAAAGTCCCCCTGCTTGAAACGGATGCGGGTTTTCTCACCGAGACCGACGTAATCATGGCCTATCTTGAGGAAAGCTTCCCGGAAAAGAAACTTTTCCCGGAACAGCCGTTTGCCCGCGCCAAGGTCAAGCAGCTGATGAAAACCCAGGAGCTGTATGTCGAAACGCCGATGCATGGCACCGTCGGTGTGCTGTTTGGCCGGGAAATCCCGTCCCATGTTCTTGAAGCCGTCCCCAAACAGACCCGCAGGGGACTGGCAGCCTTGAGCGGCCTGGTAAAATTCACGCCCTTCATTGCCGGTGACAGACTCACCTTCGCGGATATTTTTGTCTTTTATTCCTTCATGTTGAGCAATCGTCTGGCTCAACAGGTTTATCAGTGGAACCTGCTGGATGAAATGCCAGGCCTGTCTGACTGGTATGACATGATGTCGCAACGAGAGGTCAGCAAACGAGTGGCGGCAGATATGGCGGCCGATATGAAGAAATAGGAAGAAATTTCACATTTTTGGCGCTGAAATACAGGCTGCGCACAGACTCGGCCTTGCCAAGGTTTGAAGGTCGGCGCTAGAATCACCCGTCGTTGCTGCTCCGAAGGCAGGTGCTTTGTGCGGTATTTCAAAACAATAAAGAGACAAGCGCCAAGCTGGCGTCAAGCGCTATGAGTTTGCGGGTGAGAGACTGATGCTGAGCCAGGACAATGATTCGAGAAATGTGCTTGACGTAGAACAGATCGAACTGAAAGGCTTTTCAAGAAGCATTGCAGAAATCGAGTGGCTGTTATTGCTGCTGGTCATTCTCTACTATGTGGCGCCCGGCTCGAATGTCAGCAACCCCTTCGGTATGGTGCTGTCCATGCTCGGCTTTGCCGGCTTTGTCCTGCTGTTTCATTACGTCAATTACAACGCACCCCAGTATCGCTGGAAGTTGGCCATCGAAACCTGGGTGATGATAGGGTTCATCACCTGGACCTTGTGGAACACCGGGAGTACCGAAAGCCCTCTGTTCAATCTCTATCTGCTGGTGATCATTTCCAGTGCGATCACGCTTGGCAAGATGGTGACCTTTCTGGAAATTGCGCTGATCGGTGCCTTTTATTTTTTTCTGGCCCACCACAGTGGTCTGGAATACAGCATCGCCGAATTCAGCCAGTTGATGATTTATTTCACGCCCTTCGTGCTGGTTGCCTATATTGCCACCATGCTGGCGGCGGACGTGCATTACGGCAGAAAAATGTTCAAGGCCCTCTCCGAGACTGACGAGATGACCAAGCTGCTGAACAAGCGTTCCTTCAATCCCATGTTCAGCAAGGCGGCGGAAGTCGCCGTGAAATATGCTCATCCCCTGTCGGCGATGATGATAGATGCGGACAATCTGAAGCAGGTCAATGATGTTCACGGTCATGCGGCCGGTGACCAGCTGATTATCAGGATTGCCGAGATCATTCAGGACAGCTTGCGAACGTCCGACATCATCTGTCGCTACGGCGGTGATGAGTTTGTTGCGCTGTTGCCGCAACTGTCGGCGGAGCGGGCCATCGAGGCCGGGGAGCGTCTGCGCAGCGCCGTTGCCAACATGTCTTTTGATGCCGATGGCAAGCGGATCATGTCAACGGTCAGTATCGGCATCGCCACCTGGCCGGATAATGTTCATGAAATCAATGAGTTGCTGGAAAAAGCCGACGAAACACTCTATGAAAGCAAGCGGACCGGCAGGAACAGGGTGAGCAGTTACGGCTCTTTCATGAAGCAGCCGGTTCAGGAGCAGGAAAACCGGGAAGGTGGCAGGCAGGCTGAACGTGTCCTCGAGTAGAGCGCAGGAATGTCCGCTGGTTGATTTTGATCCCTTTTCCGATGCCATGCTCAGCGAACCCTTCGACAGTTATGAGGAGCTGAGAAAGCTGGCGCCGGTTGTCAAACTCGCCCGTTATGATTGCTGGGCAGTGCTGGATTACGAGGCTCTGGACACGGTGTTGACTGACTGGGAGAGTTATTCTTCCGCCGCCGGAGTCGGTCTCGACAATTATCGCAAGGCCCGTTCCTGGCGCCCGCAGAGCATCATCCTGGAAGCAGACCCGCCTGATCACAATAAAACCCGGCGGGTGCTGAACCGGGTCTTGTCCCGTCCCGCGATGGAGAAAATGCGGCAGACTTTTTCCGGGGAAGCCCGCAAGCTGATCACCCAGGTGCTCAGCAAAGGTGAATTTGACGGCATCACCGACCTGGCGGAAGTTTATCCGCTCAAGGTCTTTCCTGATGCCGTGGGCTTGCAGCAGGCGGGTCGGGAAAACCTGCTTGCCTATGGTGCGCTTGCCTTCAACGCGTCCTGTCCCCATAACCAGCTGTTTCAGGAAGCCATGGCCAATGCCGAAGCGGTGATTGCCTGGATCACGAGTCAGTGTACACGGGCAGCGCTCACGCCCGATGGCCTGGGTGCCCAGGTCTTCGACGCCGTGGACCGGGGTGAGCTGGAGGAGCAGGAAGCCGGCATGCTGGTACGTTCGCTGTTGTCCGCAGGGGTGGATACCACGATCAACGGCATCGGCAACGCGCTGTATTGTTTCGCCCGTTTCCCGGCGCAGTGGCAATTGCTCAGGGAACGACCGGAACTGATACGCGGCGCCATCGACGAGGTGCTGCGTTTCGAGGGGGCGGTGATGAACTTCTTCAGAACCACCACCCGGGAGGTCAATCTTGCCGGCTACCGGATACCGGAAAACGAGAAGGTCCTGGTGCTGTTTTCAGCGGGCAGCCGGGACCCGAAAAAATGGCCGGATGCCCATGTTTTTGATATCACCCGCGAGACCAAGGGCCATCTTGGCTTTGGCGCAGGCGTGCACACCTGCGTCGGTCAAATGGTGGCACGTCTGGAAGTGGAGCTGATTCTGAACGAACTGGTCCAGCGGGTCGACACGCTGGCGCTCAATGGCAGGCCGGTGCGGCGTCTGAACAATGCGCTGCGTGGGCTGGCAAGCCTGCCCCTAAAACTCCAGTAAGACCTTCAAGACCCCCTTCGTGCCGGCCCGGGCAATGGCGGCAAGACCCTCCCGGATGGCAAAACGGGCGCTGATCAGGCGCTGAGGAAAAATTCGTCCGCTCTGCATCAGGCTCATGGCTTTGGCCATCGGTCCGCAACGGGAGCCCAGCAGTGTGATTTCATTGATCACGAGCGGGGCGGGATTGAACTCAAAGCCCCCGGCATAGGTTGACTTGAGCACCAGGGTGCCCCTTGCCTCCGTCAGTTGGAGGGCACTGGCAAATCCCCCAGGGTTGCCCGTGGCCTCCACGACCAGCGGAAATTTTCTGGCCGGGGCTTGAGTCAAAAACCGGACATCCAAACCTGTCAGCAGGGCCGCATGTTCAGGATGATGACCCAGCAGGGAAACCGGCAGGCCGTGAGCGGCCAGACCCATGCTGATCAGCAGGCCCAGTTTGCCATCGCCGATGACGAGTGCGTCCCGGTTTGCGGAAAGCCCTGCCGTGAGCTGAGGGCCGTGCAATGTTTCAAGCTGGTCCAGAATTTCCAGCGCAGCGGCCAGGGGTTCGGCAAAGACGGCACAATCATCGTCGATCGTTTCCGGTACATTGACCAGATTGCGCTGCGGCACGGTCAGGAATTGTGCGAAGGCACCGTTTTTGTCATGAATGCCCAGGGTATGACGCCGGTGGCAATGGTGGGGATGACCCGCCAGGCAGGCCTGACAGCTCATGCAGGCCAGGTTGATGTCACTGACGATGCGCTTGCCAAGCCATTGGCTGTCGTCGGCGGCGACGACCTCGCCAACGAATTCGTGCCCCAGCACGCCGCGAAAATCGTGATAGCCCCGGATAATCTCCAGGTCGGTATTGCAGATACCCGCCTTGCGTACCCTGATCAGGGCTTCGCCAGCCTGCCTGAGTGGTATCGGCAGAGTTGACAACTCCACTGTGCTGCCATTCCATACCAGAGCTTGCATGTCGTTCATAAGCATCAGACCGGTTTCGAATCAGGGAATGATGATATGATCTGCGGCGGACAGATGCACGGATCCACGATGAAAAAACTCAAGACTTTATTGGCGAATATCCCCTTGGACAATACCGGGCTGGCCGCAGGCACGGTCTCTGCTTCCAGGGAAAAAGCCCGGACGGCTTCCCGGGCTGGCGGCGCCGAAGCGGGTGCCGGACGCGATCATGTCGATGTCATCAACCAGCTGTTCGCCGAGTTCGAGCTGGCCTATCACAATCAGTACCACAAGGCCTACGCCCAGGAAGGCAGTCTGGTGCTGGCAAAAAAATACTGGTTGTCCTGCCTCGGAGGCTTCGCCCCGGCCCTGATTCTGAAGGCGGCCCGGCAAGTGGTGACTCACCAGGAATATCTGCCTTCGCTGTCCACGATCGTACAGGCCTGTGAAAATGCCCTGGACCTGTTTGGACTGCCGGAGGCTCATGAGGCCTATGTGGAGGCCTGTTGTGCCCCGGCCCCGAAATCCGGCCATGCCTGGTCACATCCCGCCGTGTATCTGGCGGGCAGGGCGAGCGGTTGGTTTGAACTGGCCAACCAGCCGGAAGCCGTGATGTATCCCCGCTTTGAATACCATTACCGGCTGCTGTGCCGGCAGGTCATCAATGGTGAAGAGCTGCATCTGAACATCCCGGAGGCTCTCAGTGCCCACCCGCCCCGGCCACTGAGCCCCGAGGAAAACCGGCAGCGGCTCGAGGTCCTGCGCAAGCAGATGAAATTTAATTAGCAGGCTGTTGAAAAACAGGCTCCTCCCGGGTCATGGATGGACTTTTTCAACAAGCTGTCAGGCGAGCTTCCTGTACTTGACGCGGGTCGGTTCGGCGTCGCCCTGACGCTTTTTGCGGTCTGCCTCATAATCCGTGTAGTTGCCTTCGTGCCAGATCACTTCGCTGTTGCCTTCAAAAGCCAGAATGTGGGTGGCGATGCGGTCCAGGAACCAGCGGTCATGGGAAACCACGATGACCGTGCCCGGGAAGGCCAGCAGGGCCTCTTCCAGGGCCCGCAGGGTTTCCACGTCGAGATCGTTCGTGGGTTCGTCCAGCATCAGTACATTGGCGCCCTTTTTCAACAGCTTGGCCAGATGCAGGCGGTTGCGTTCCCCGCCGGACAGATCCTTGACGAATTTCTGCTGGTCGCTGCCCTTGAAGTTGAAGCGGCTGACATAGGAACGCGAGGCCACTTCATAATTGCCGATGCTGAGATTGTCCAGGCCGCCGGAAATTTCCTGCCAGACGGTATTGTTGTCATCGAGACTGTCGCGGCTCTGATCCACGTAGGCCAGCTCCACCGTTTCGCCGATCCGGATGCTGCCGCTGTCCGGCTGTTCCTGGCCCACCAGCATGCGCAGGAAGGTGGTCTTGCCGGCACCGTTGCCGCCGATGATACCGACGATGCTGCCCCTCGGGATGCTGAAATTGAGGTCGTTGATGAGGGTCTTGTCGCCAAAACCCTTGCTGACATGATTGACCTCGACCACCAGTTCGCCCAACCGGGGGCCGGGTGGGATGTATAGTTCCAGGGTTTCATTGCGCGCCTGAAAGTCCCGGGAGGAGAGTTCCTCAAAGCGCGCCAGGCGTGCCTTGCTCTTGGCCTGGCGGCCCTTGGCATTGGCGCGCACCCATTCCAGTTCGGCCTTGACGGTCTTGGCCATCGATGATTGCTGCTTGGCTTCGATTGCCAGACGCTTTTCCTTGGCGTCCAGCCAATCACTGTAATTGCCCTCATAGGGGATGCCATGGCCACGGTCGAGTTCGAGAATCCAACCGGCGGCATGGTCCAGAAAATAGCGGTCATGGGTAATGGCGACCACCGTGCCGGGATAATCCTGCAGAAAGCGTTCGAGCCAGGCCACACTGCCGGCATCCAGGTGGTTGGTGGGTTCGTCCAGCAACAACATGTCAGGCTTGGACAATAACAGACGGCACAGTGCAACACGGCGCTTTTCCCCGCCCGAAAGCATGTCGACACGAGCATCCCAGGGCGGCAGTCGCAGGGCGTCGGCGGCAATTTCCAGGGTACGTTCGATATTCCAGCCGTCACAGGCATCGATGGCGCTTTGAAGCTCGCCCTGGCGTTCCAGCAGGCTCGTCATTTCATCGTCGCTCATGGCTTCGGCAAATTTGTCACTGATGGCGTTGAAGGCATCGATCAGGTCCTTGATGTCGCGGACGCCGTCTTCCACATTGCCTTTCACGTTCTTGTCTTCGTCCAGCTGTGGTTCCTGGGGCAGATAACCGATCTTGATGCCGGGCTGGGGGCGGGCTTCACCCAGATAATCCCTGTCGATACCACCCATGATGCGCAGCAGGGAGGATTTGCCCGAGCCATTGAGACCCAACACGCCGATTTTGGCGCCAGGGAAGAAGGACAGAGAGATGTCCTTGAGAATCTCGCGTTTGGGGGGGACCACTTTCCCCACCCGGTTCATGGTGTAGACAAACTGTGCCATAGAGATATCCAGATCAGTGAAAAAGAAGCCGGAGCCAGTGGAAATATCCTTTGCCGACAAGGCGTTTCTGGCCTCCCGGGCTTTGTTGCAGGGTCGTATTATACTCATAGGCGCTTCGGCTTTGTTGAGGGTTTTCACAAGAGTTTTGGGGTAGAATGGCGGCCGCAGATTTTACTATGAGTCCTGGCAGCCTGTCGGACAGGCTCCCATACCGATGGCAGGGGAGAAAGATGCTACGCAAAGACATGACGATAGCCGGTTTCGATGATGAATTGGCAGTGGCTATTGCCGGAGAGGAAAAACGGCAACGGGAACACATTGAACTGATTGCCTCGGAAAACTATGCCAGCCCAAGGGTGCTGGAGGCCCAGGGCAGTGTGCTCACCAACAAGTATGCCGAAGGCTACCCGGGCAAGCGTTACTACGGTGGCTGCGAGTATGTGGATGTCGTCGAACAACTGGCCATCGATCGTGCGAAAAAGCTTTTTGGCGCAGGCTATGCCAATGTCCAGCCCCATTCGGGTTCACAGGCCAATGCCGCCGTGTTCATGGCCCTGCTGCAACCCGGCGATACCTTCCTGGGTATGAGCCTGGCCCATGGCGGTCATCTCACCCATGGTGCCAAGGTGAGTTTTTCCGGCCGCATCTACCATTCAGTGCAATACGGGCTCGATGAGAAAAGCGGTGAAATCGATTATGAGGCACTGGAGCAACTGGCCCTCCTGCACAAGCCAAAAATGATCATGGCCGGGTTTTCAGCCTATTCCCGTGTCATCGACTGGCAGAGGATACGCGATATTGCAGACACGGTCGGGGCCTGGTTCGTCGTGGACATGGCCCATGTGGCCGGTCTGGTGGCCGCGGGCGTCTATCCGAGTCCGGTACAGATAGCCCATGTCACCACCTCTACCACTCACAAAACCCTGGGTGGCCCCAGAGGTGGCTTGATTCTGACAGCGGGTGATGACGAGGAACTGAACAAAAAGCTCAACTTTGCGGTGTTCCCGGAAAGCCAGGGTGGCCCATTGATGCACGTGATTGCCGCCAAGGCGGTTTGTTTCAAGGAGGCCATGACACCGGAATTCAGAGACTATCAATTCAATATCGTCAAAAATGCCAGGGTCATGGCCGGGGTTTTTCAGGCCCGGGGTTTTACTGTCGTTTCCGGGGGTACCGATGACCATTTGTTCCTGTTGAGCCTGGTTGGCAAGGACATCAGCGGCAAGGATGCGGATGCGGCACTGGGCCGGGCCAACATCACGGTGAACAAGAATGCCGTACCCAATGACCCGCGCCCACCCTTTGTCACCAGTGGCCTGCGCATCGGGACCCCGGCGGTGACGCGGCGGGGCTTCGCAGAGAAGGAAGTCGGGGAACTGGCCAACTGGATCTGTGATGTGCTTGAAAACATCAGCGATGAAGAGCTTATCGCCAGCGTCAAACAGAAAGTGCTGGATCTGTGTGCGAGATTTCCGGTGTATTCCTGAGAATGCCGGGGACCGCGTGCCTGACGGAGAAGAGAAAAAATGTACTGTCCGTTCTGTAATGCTGTCGATACCAAGGTCATCGATTCCCGCCTGGTCGCCGAAGGCAATCAGGTGCGCAGGCGCCGGGAGTGCCTGACCTGCAATGAGCGCTATACTACCTTTGAGGTTGCGGAATTGCTGTTGCCCAGAGTGATCAAGCAGAACGGGGACAGGGAACCCTTCAACGAGAACAAGTTGCGATCCGGCATCCTACGGGCGCTGGAAAAGAGACCGGTCAGTGCCGAGCGGGTGGAAGAGGCCATCGCCCACATAGGTCATGAATTGCGGGCTTCGGGCGAAAGGGAAGTGTCCAGTCAACTGGTGGGTGAAAAAGTCATGAACGAGCTCCGCCGTCTCGATGAGGTGGCCTATGTTCGCTTTGCGTCGGTGTATCGCAGTTTCAAGGATCTGAATGAGTTCAGGGAAGAGATTGACCGCCTGTCACAAAGTTCGGCTCCTGCTGAACCTGAACAATAATAACGCATTGATACAGAAAGCCATCTGAAACCGGAACATCTCATGTCCGCCGTTGACATCGACTTCATGGAACACTGTTTTGCTCTGGCAGAAAGAGGCCGTTTTACGGCCATGCCCAATCCGGTCGTGGGTTGTGTGATCGTGCAGAATGGTCAGGTGGTGGCAGAAGGCTGGCATGAGAAGGCTGGCGGCCCACACGCCGAAATCAAGGCCCTGGACCGCGCCGGAGCCAAAGCCAGAGGGGCGAGTCTTTATGTCTCCCTCGAACCCTGTGCCCACCATGGCCGGACCGGTCCGTGCAGTGAGCGCATCATCGCCGCCGGGCTGGCACGAGTGATATTCGGCATGACTGATCCCAACCCCCTGGTGGCGGGCAAGGGCATCGAAAAAATCCGCTCGGCGGGAATCGCCGTCAGCGGCCCTCTGCTGCAAGAGGCGGCACTGGCGCTGAATCCGGGTTTTGTGAAAAGAATGACCCGTGGCCTGCCACTGCTGCGCTGCAAGCTGGCCATGAGCCTGGATGGCAGGACCGCAATGGCCAGCGGTGAAAGCAAATGGATCACCGGGCCGCAGGCCAGGGCCGATGTGCAATTGTTGCGGGCCCGCAGCAGCGCCGTGATCAGTGGCATCGACACCCTGCTGGCCGATGATCCGGCGCTGAATGTGAGGCTGGATGGTCAGACCGTTGCGCAGCCGCTGCGGGTGATCGTGGATTCTGCGCTGAGAACGCCAGTGTCGGCCCGTACATTGCAAGTGCCGGGCTCGGTGCTGATTGCCACGGCAGTCAGGGATGAAAATCTGCTGGCCATCAAGCGTGCTGCCATGGCCGCCGCGAACTGCGGGCCGGATGCGGCGCAGGTAGAGCTGGTATCGTTTGCGGGGAACCATGGTAAGGTCGATCTGAACGCCTTGCTGCGCTATCTGGCCCGGGAAAAACACTGCAACGAAGTCCTTCTGGAAAGCGGTGCCAGACTGGCTGGCGCGATGATGCAGGCTCATCTGGTGGATGAGCTGATTACCTACATTGCGCCCAGCCTGTTGGGCAGCGATGCCCGGCCGCTGTTGCACCTGCCGGGCATCGAGCAGATGTCCCAGCAGCTCCAGCTCGAGATTATTGACGTGGTTTTACTCGGGAAAGACTGTAGAATGCGCTCCCGCGTTTTGAATGAACAGGAACCGTCATGTTTACCGGCATCATAGAGGCAAATGGCAGGGTCGAGCGCTTTATGCCGGTCGCCGGCGACTGGCGGCTGGTGGTGAGTTCTGCCAACCTGGATTTCAGTGATATCAAAATCGGGGACAGTATTGCCGTCAGCGGCGTGTGTCTGACAGTGACTACACAGGATGGCCAATCGTTTACGGCGGATGTCTCCAATGAAACCGTCGCTTGCACCAGCATGAAGACCTTGAGTCAGGGGGCTCTGGTCAACCTGGAAAAGGCCATGACCCCAAGCAGTCGTCTCGGGGGACATCTGGTCAGCGGGCATGTCGATGGGCTGGCGATTCTGCTCAGCCGGGAAGGCGATGGCCGCAGTGAGAGCCTGTGGTTCCGGGCGCCGCAGGGGCTGGCCCGCTACATTGCCCGCAAGGGTTCCGTGTGCCTGGAGGGTGTCAGCTTGACGGTGAACGAAGTCAAAGAGGCGGATTTCAGTGTCAATATCATTCCGCATACCGCGGCACAGACCACCCTGCATCTGTTTCAGCCGGGCCGCCAGGTCAATCTGGAAGTGGATATCATCAGCCGCTACCTGGAGCGTTTGTTGACGGCGCCTGAGGCCGGAACCGGGACGGCATCCATCAATATGGAATTTCTGGCTAAAAATGGTTTTGTCGGAACGCGACGATAAAGGGGAAAAAAACAATATTATGATGGAATTGAACAGCATCGAAGAACTGGTGGCAGATATTCGCCTGGGCCGGATGGTCATCCTGATGGATGATGAAGACCGGGAAAATGAAGGTGATCTGATCATTGCTGCGGACAAGGTCCGTCCTGAAGATATCAACTTCATGGCAACGCATGCGCGTGGCCTCATCTGCCTGACGCTGACCCAGGAGCGTTGCCGGCAGTTGCGGCTGCCGCTGATGGTGGAGGAAAACGCCACCCCCTTCGGCTGCAACTTCACCGTTTCCATCGAAGCGGCATCCGGGGTGACCACCGGCATCTCGGCCGCAGACCGGGCCCGCACCATTCAGGTGGCGGTTGCGCCCGGGGCTCAGCCCGCCGATCTCATTCAGCCGGGACACATTTTTCCGGTGATGGCGAAAGATGGTGGGGTGCTGCGGCGCGCTGGCCATACCGAAGCGGGTTGTGATCTGGCCCGGCTGGCAGGTCTGACACCGGCGGCGGCGATCTGTGAAGTCATGAACGCGGATGGCTCCATGGCCAGAAGACCGGATCTGGAAAAGTTTGCCGCTCAGCACGGCATCAAGATCGGTACCATCATGGATCTGATTCATTACCGCATTGCCAATGAACAGACGGTTGAACGGGTGCACCAATATACCCTGCCCACCGAATATGGCGAGTTCACGGTTCATTGCTACCGGGATCGCATCAAGGATGGCAACCTGACCCATCTGGCATTGGTCAAGGGCGAGATCAGGGCGGATGAACCCACACTGGCCCGCGTGCTGGTGACCGATACATTGCGCGACCTGCTGGGGGTGATCAATCCCCTGCGGCCAAGCTGGTCGCTGCATCAGGCAATGGCGAAGATCAATGAGGCCGGCAAGGGGGTTGTGGTAGTATTGGCCAACGAGCGGGGCAGCGCAGATGTCACGGAACAGTTGCAGAAGTTCAATGAAATCAGCGATATGTCACAGTCGAATCCCGGTCCGCACGGCAGTTACCTGACGGTGGGCACCGGTTCCCAGATCCTCAGGGATGTGGGTGTGGGCAAAATGCGCCTGCTGAGTTACCCGACCAAATATGCCATTTCCGGGTTTGACCTGGAAGTGGTGGAATACATCAAGTGCGAAGGCATTGACGACAATTCGTAAGCACCTTATCCGAAATGACAGGACCTGGCATGAACAACACGATCAGAACCATAGAAGGCGACTTGACCCTGACAGAGGCAAACATTGTTCTGCTTGTTACCCGCTTCAACAGCTTTATTGTGGACAGCCTGCTGGCCGGCGCGCTCGATGTATTGTTGCGGCATGGTGTGGCGGAGACCAATCTCACCATTATCAAGGTGCCGGGTGCCTTTGAATTGCCGCTGGCTGCCCAGAAAGCGGCTGCCAGCGGCAGATATGACGCCGTTATCGCGCTGGGCGCCGTGATCAGGGGAGGTACCCCGCATTTCGATTATGTGGCGGGGGAGTGTGTCAAGGGCCTGGGCCAGGTCAGTCTGAACAATGAGATTCCTGTTGCCTTTGGGGTGCTGACCGTGGACTCCATTGAACAGGCCATCGAGCGGGCGGGAACCAAGGCCGGGAACAAGGGTGCGGATGCGGCCATGACGGCCCTGGAAATGGTCAGTGTCCTGCGCAAGCTGAACCAGTAGCCCTCGTGCCGATACCCATGCCCGCAACCACCCCGGTAAAACCCAGAACCGCCCAGCGTCGCAAAGCCAGAACCCTGCTGTTGCAGGCTTGTTACCAATGGCAGCTGTCGGCTGCCGCGCCGAGTGCCATCGAGGCCCAGTATCGGGCCGACAACCCCGGCAAGGTCGACTGGGACTTCTTCCACCAGGTGCTCACCGGCGTAACGGGCGGGGCCGCGCAGCTGGATGCGCTGCTAAGTCCGCTGCTCGACCGCAAGTTCAGTGACCTGAATCCCGTGGAGCTGGCCATTCTGAGGCTGGGTTGTTATGAGTTGTCCGAACGCATCGATATTCCCTATCGGGTGGTCATCAACGAATGCGTGGAGCTGGCCAGGACCTTTGGGGCCTCGGAAAGCCACAAGTATATCAATGGGGTGCTGGACCAGGCCGCGCGGCAACTGCGCCGTGTCGAGATCAACGCGCCCGCGTAGGTCGTCCCCATCATCAAGCCTGGCCCGTAAACCAACGTCGCGTCAACCAATGCAGCGGGAACCGGTCTTGTCACTTTCGGAATTCGATATCATCGCCAGGTATTTCAAGCAGTCGGGCCTGATCCCGGCATCTGATTCCAGCACCTGCCCGCTGGGTATCGGTGATGACTGTGCGCTGCTCGATATCCCGCCCGGCAAGCGCCTGGCGGTTTCCATGGACATCCTCGTCGCCGATGTGCATTTTCCCGGGGAGGCCGATCCGGCCCGGATTGCGCAACGGGCCCTGGCCGTCAACCTCAGTGATCTTGCCGCGATGGGCGCCTCGCCGCTGGCTTTTACATTGGGCCTCAGCCTGCCCGAGGCGCGACCCGAATGGCTGGCGGGATTCAGCCGGGGGCTGGCATCGAGCGCGGGCAGATATGGCTGTCCACTGATCGGCGGCGACCTCGTCAAAGGCGCTCTGTCGGTTTGTATCCAGGTTCACGGTCTGGTGGATCGTGGCAGGGAAATCCGGCGCAGCGGTGCGCAGCCGGGTGACCTGGTGCTGGTAAGCGGCACGCTCGGTGATGCCGGTCTTGCGCTGGAACTGATTCAGGGGCGGTTGGCGGCCTCCGCTTTCAGTACCGGGGAAAGAGCATGGCTTGAAGCGGCTTATTATCAGCCGTCGCCCCGTTTGGCATTGGGGCAGGCCCTGTGCGGCCTGGCGACGGCCGGCATCGATATTTCCGATGGCCTGCTGGCCGACCTGGGCCATATCGCCGCGCAGAGCGGGGTCGGCATGACGCTGCAGGCACATGATCTGCCGCTGTCTCCGCTGCTGCGCAAGACCCTGGCCCCCGCTCAGGCGCTGGCCTGCGCCCTGGGCGCCGGGGACGACTATGAGCTGGCTTTCACGCTGCCGTCGGCACAGCTTGCGCGGCTGCAAGGCCTGCAGAAGGACACCGGGACGAGCTGCACCGTCATTGGCAGGGTCGTGGCGGGTTCGGGTGTCCAGTGCCTCGATGAAGAGGGTCGGATGGTCCGGCAGGCACGCTCTGGCTACGAGCATTTTCAGGCATAGCAGCTTGCAGGCATCCATGGCCTCCTCTTGGCCTCTGAACACAATGTTGGCAACAACTCTGAAACCCCACTGCCCGACCTGTTCATTGAACGTGCATGGCATAAAAAATAACGCGTAGCTGCGAGGCCCGTCCTGAGAAAAACCTTGCCAGGGAAGCGCCGGATAACACGGGAGGGAAATCCAGGCTAGACATTGCAAAACAGACCTTATACTCTGCACCCTGCTCATGAAAAGGGCAGGGTGCTAGGAGCCTGCCGGGCTCAGGATGATTCTACTGCGGCGGCGGGAAATCGGCCCCTTTTTCCGCTCTTTTTCGTTAAATAGGCCCCACTATTCGCCTCAAAAGACCGAAAAAATGGACTCGATTTCCCACTCGCCTCGCTACGAACACCTGAGCCTGACAGGCTCCCAGGCCGGAAATCTCAGCAATAGTGCCAACAATAAAGCGTAATAAAAAAGACCTGACAGAGGATTTGCATCATGTGGCAGCAAGAGTACATACCCATCGCAGACAGCCTTACCCTTTCGGCACTGGCCGCTGCGGTTCCCATTTTTGTATTGCTGCTGCTGATCGGGGTATTGCGCAAACCGGCCTGGATTGCCGCGCTGTCCGGACTGGCGGCTGCGGTGGTGGTTGCGATTGGCGTCTATGAGATGCCCCTGTCACTGGTGGTCAGCTCCACGACGCTGGGTGCTGCCTTTGGCCTTTTTCCCATCGGCTGGATCGTATTCTGGGCCATCGTCCTGTACCGGCTGACCCTGGAAACCGGGCAGTTCGAAATCATCAAGGATTCCATTGGGGGCCTGACCGCTGACCGGCGTCTGCAGGCGATGCTGATCGCCTTCGCGCTGGGCGCTTTCATCGAGGGTGCGGCCGGCTTCGGCACCCCGGTGGCGGTGGCCGCCGCGATGCTGGCAGGGCTTGGATTTTCGCCTTTTTATGCGGCGGGTATCTGCCTGCTGGCGAATACCGCACCGGTTGCCTTTGGTTCCATTGGTATTCCGGTGATCACGCTGGCGGGTATCACGGGTCTGCCCCTGGATCAGCTGAGTGCGTGGGTCGGCCGTCTGGTGGTGCCGATTTCTGTCTTCATTCCCGCCTATCTGGTGATGGTGATGGGCGGCTGGAAGGGTCTGAAAGGCGTACTGCCGGCGGCCGTGGTGTGCGGGCTCAGCTTTGCCAGCCTGCAATTGCTGATGTCCAATTTTGTCGGGCCACAACTGGTCGACATCGTTGCCGCGCTCGCGGCCATTGCCAGCATGGTGCTGTTGCTGAAAGTCTGGAAACCTGCCGATACCTTCGTCATGGAAGGCGAGAGCCAGGCCGTGCTCGAACTCAAGTCGCATGGTTTCGGCCCGACCCTGATGGCCTGGTCACCCTATCTGCTGCTGGTCTTTTTCGTACTGCTCTGGGGCAGTGGTGTCATTGGCACGACGCTCAATGATGCAACCCTGATGATCGAATGGCCGGGCCTGCACAATGCGATTCAGCGCGGCGCCCCGGTCGTGGCAAGTCCTGAACCCTATGCGGCCGTATTCACTTTCAACTGGCTGTCGGCCGCCGGTACTGCCTGTGCCCTGGCCACGATAGTGGCTGCCTTCATGCTGAAGTTCTCCGTGGGGGCCTATCTGCGTCTGCTTGGCTCGGTTACCGTGCAACTGGCCTTCTCCCTGCTGACCATAGCCGCCGTGCTGGGCCTGGCCTTTCTGATGAACTACAGCGGTGCCACCGTGACCCTGGGTCTGGCCTTTGCCGCCACCGGCGCACTCTTCCCCTACTTCAGCGCCATGCTGGGCTGGCTCGCGGTTTTTCTGACCGGCAGTGATACCTCCGCCAATGCCCTGTTTGGCAACCTGCAGGTGGTGACCGCCAATTCTCTGGGTCTGAACCCGGTATTGATGGCCTCGGCCAACTCTGCCGGTGGTGTCATGGGCAAGATGATCAGTCTGCAAAGCATCGCCGTGGCCGTGGCCGCTACCGGCATGGCCCGTTCCGAGGAAGGCCGGCTGTTCCGCTTCACCTTCAAGCACAGTGTGTTTCTGGCCAGTGTGCTGGGCCTGCTGACCATGCTTTATGCCTATATGTAGAAAAGTCTGAGCAAGGCCGGCGCCTGCCGCCTGTGCAGGTGCCGGGGCTCATGCCCACCCCTGCCGTGCCTTCCCTGCTGTGGAGACCCAGGCTGTTCTGACAGCCATACTGCGCGATGTTATACTTGCGCCCATTCAAAAAGTGGAGATACAAGATGCGTGAATACATGCAGTTCTATATCAATGGCCAGTGGGTCGATCCGGTA
Organism: Pseudomonadales bacterium; assembly: GCA_032250895.1. Taxonomy (GTDB): domain Bacteria; phylum Pseudomonadota; class Gammaproteobacteria; order Pseudomonadales; family Pseudohongiellaceae; genus JAVVEZ01. The sequence goes on from JAVVEZ010000011.1 coordinate 26,975, forward strand.
AGCCCCAAGCCTTTTGCGGTTATCGACCCGGCCACCGAAGCCGTCACCGGCACCATCAATGTGGGCAGTGCGGCAGATGTCGACCTTGCCGTGAAGGCAGCGGCAAAAGCCTTTCGCAGCTGGTCTCGGACCTCCAGGGAAGAACGGCTGGCGATCCTGCAGCGGATCGTCGAGGAGTTTGAAAAACGGGTGCCGGAACTGGGTGCGGCGATTACCGAAGAGATGGGTGCTCCGCAATGGCTGGCGAATGGCACCCAGGCCGGTATCGGTGTGAACCATTTCAAGAAAGCCATCGAGATTCTGGAAAAATTCGAATTTGAGGAAGACCGCGGCACTACCCGTGTCGCCCGCGAACCCATCGGGGTCTGCGCCTTTATCACGCCGTGGAACTGGCCCATCCACCAGATCTGCGCCAAGGTGGCACCGGCGCTGGCCGTGGGCTGTACCGTGGTATTGAAACCCTCTGAAATAGCGCCCTTCTCGGGCAAAATTTTTGCGGACATTATCGATGCAGCGGGAGTCCCGGCAGGGGTTTTCAATCTGGTGCAGGGCGAAGGTCCGGTCGTGGGCGCGGCCCTTTCCGAACATCCGCTGGTGGACATGATTTCCATCACCGGTTCCACCCGTGCCGGGATCGAAGTGGCCCGGGCGGCCGCAAAAACCGTCAAACGCGTGCATCAGGAACTGGGCGGCAAGAGTCCCAATATCATCCTGGCTGATGCCGATCTGGAAGCGGCCGTCACCGGTAGCGTCAACGCGGTGATGATGAATTCAGGGCAGTCCTGCCGGGCGCCCACCCGCATGCTGGTGCCCAATAAACTGATGGACCAGGTCTGTGACATTGCCAGGACCGCCGCCGCCAACTGGCAACCGGGCGATCCCAAGCAGGACAGCCGCATGGGGCCGGTGATCTCTGAGCCGCAATGGGAGAAAGTACAGCGCCTGATCAACAGCGGCATCGAACAGGGGGCGAAGCTGGTCACCGGCGGTACCGGCAAACCCGAGGGTCTGGAGACCGGTTATTTTGTGAAGCCCACGATTTTTCGTGATGTCAGCAATGACATGGACATTGCGCGCGAAGAAATTTTCGGGCCGGTGCTGAGCATCCTGGGTTACGACACCGAGGAGGAGGCCATCGCCATCGGCAATGACACCGATTATGGACTGGCCGGTTATGTGCACAGCAGGAATATGGATCATGCCCGTGAGGTGGCCTCCCATATCCGTGCCGGTTACATCAGCATCAACAACGCCGGGCTGGATCTGAATGCGCCTTTTGGCGGTTACAAGCAGTCGGGCAATGGCCGTGAATTCGGTGACCAGGCCTTCGGGGAGTTTCTGGAGTACAAGTCCCTGCTGGGCTATTCGCCAGCGGCTTGATGCCGGCGTCAGGACTTTTCCTGGACTTGAGTGTGGCCAGCAGCAAACCCGCCATGGTATTGGGGGCATCAACATGATCGTCAGCATCACAAGAGCCGTGTCGAAACGCTTGCCGGCGGCCACGGTCATACTGTTGGTTTCAGTGCTTGCGCAAACGACGGTTCAGGCTCAGGAGGATGCCCTCTCCTATACCGCAGAGCAGGCGGCTGCCGGGCGCCGTGCCTATGACGCGAATTGTGTGCAGTGCCACGGCCCCAATCTCAGTGACGGACCGCTGGGCGCGCCGCTGAAAGGCCCGGAATTCATGCAGAAATATGGTGGTCGCCCGGTCGCGGAGCTCTTTGACGTGACGCGCAGCACCATGCCGAGCGCGAATCCGGGAGCGCTCGACGCGGCCACCTATGCCAGCCTGGTTGCGTTCATGTTGCAACAGAACGCGGTGGTCGCGGGGCAGTCCGAACTGCCTGCCGATGGGCGTCAACTGAGCCGCATGCAGGTCCCTGCCGGGGGTTTCAGTTTCATGGCCTATTCGCCCTATAGCGAACGGGTGCCGGTGGCCCTGCCCAATCCCCTCGACGATTTTCAGGCTGTCAGCGATGCCAGCCTGGCAAATCCGCCACCCCAGGACTGGCTGGGCTGGCGCCGCAGCTACGATGCCCATGGTTTCAGTCCGCTGGCCCAGATCGATGCCGATAATGCCAGTGAGCTGCGCCTGGCCTGGAGCTGGACACTGCCTGCCGGTACTGCCGAAGGGATTCCCCTGGTTCGTGATGGCACCCTCTTCGTGCAGGGCTATGGGGATGTCGTGCAGGCCCTGAATGCTGCGACCGGCGAGTTGCTCTGGCAGTACAGCCATGTGCTCGAAGCAGGCGCCGCTCCCTTCCACAAGCGCGGTCTGGCCCTGCATGGCGAGCGCCTTTATTTCGGCACATCGGATGTCCACGTGAAGGCGCTCGATGTCCACACCGGGACGCTGGTCTGGGATCAGCGGGTAGGCGACTTCCGGGTTCGCGAAGGCATCAACGGGGGACCATTGGTGGCCCGTGGCAAGGTCATGATCGGCACCACCGGTACCGGTGTCGGAGCCAAACCCGGCGGTCCGCAGATTGTTGCTCTGGATGCCGAAACCGGCGCCATCGCGTGGCGGCTGGGCACCATCGCCAGGCCTGGTGAAGCGGGTGGCGAAAGCTGGAACGGCGTGCCCTTCGATGAGCGCAGCGGCGCCTCGGTGTGGACGCCCGGCAGTTACGATCCCCAGACCGGGCTTGCCTACTTCGGTACGGGTAATACCTATGACACCGGTCCCCTGCTGCGTCCCAACGAAAGCCCCGGTGTCACCAACGATGCACTGTATACCAACTCGACGCTGGCAGTGAATCCCGATACCGGAGAGCTGGTCTGGTATTTCCAGCATTTCCCCAATGATCAGTGGGATCTGGACTGGGCCTTCGAGCGTCAGATAATGGAACTCGTGGTCAATGGCAGGAACCGCAGGGCCGTGCTGACCGCCGGCAAGATCGGGATCTATGACGCCGTGGATGCGGCCAGCGGCGAGTTCCTGTTTTCGCTGGATCTGGGCCTGCAGAACATCGTCACCGCCATTGACCCGGTCACCGGCACCAAGAGCGTCGACACCAGCCTCTATCCCGGTGACGGCCAGATCAAACTGATCTGCCCCCATGGTGCGGGGGCCAAGAACTATCTGCCGGCCTCCTGGAACAGCCGGGAAAAGCATCTGTTCGTGCCCCTCAATGAGGCCTGCATGGATTTGTATCCGGTGCCGGGCGGCGGTCAGGGCGCGCTGTCTTCGGGTGTCAACTGGGGCATCCGGCCGAGACCGGACAGTGACGGCAACTATGGCCGCCTGCAGGCCATCGATCTGGAATCCGGCGCTGCCATCTGGACCTTGCGCCAGCGTGCGCCGTTGACCTCCGGGGTGCTGGCGACAGCTGGCGGGCTGGTGTTTGTCGCGTCCCAGGACCGTTTCTTTCACGCCTATGACGACCGCGACGGCAGCCTGCTGTGGCAGGCCCGGCTCAACGATGTCTCCAGTTCCAGCCCCATATCCTTCAGTGTCGCGGGCAGACAGTACATTGCCATCGTGACCGGCGCGGGCGGCTTCCACGCCCGAAGTTTTGCACCGCTGGTACCCGAACTCCGCAGTCCGCCGAACCGGGGCGCCATGGTGTGGGTGTTTGCACTGCCCGAAGCAAGCCCTGAATAAGCCCAGAGCAGGGAAACCTGAATCATACCCACTGGGTCAGGATAGTGCCGCAGATGCCAGAGACCCTTGGCGTCGAAGGCATGGTTCTCAGGTAATTCGTCGGACCCGTTCAGGGGCTGAGCTTTTCCATGCGCCATTCCCCGTCGGCGCTGCGCAGATACCTGACCCGCTCGTGCAGGCGCTGCCAGCCGGTCGGCCAGAACTCCATTCGGTCCGGCACGATCCGGAAAGCATGCCAGTTTTCGTGGCGCGCAACCTTGTCGAAGTCGAACTTTGATTTGTAACTGCGGACCTGTTCCTGCAGGGCTTCCTTGCCGGGGATCGGCGCGCTCTGCTCGGAGGCCCAGGCAGCGAGCTGACTTTCGCGCATGCGCCGATGCCAGTACTGATCGGAGACGGCTTCGGCCTGTTTTTCCACATCGCCTTCGATGATCACCTGTTCCTGCATCAGGGGCCAGTAAAAACACAGGGACGCTCGCGGGTTGTCGATGAGCTGATGACCCTTGCCGCTTTGGATATTGACGAAAAACAGCAGGCCTTCCGGTTCCACGGCCAGCACCGTGATCATCCGGATCGAGGGGCGTCCCGAGGTATCGGCCGTGGCCAGTGAGGCCGCCTCCGCAGTTTCAGTGCCGTGCGCACGCGCCTCCGTGAGCAGACGATTCAGCTTGTCCAGCGCGCCTTGATAGAGTTCCATGGTTTGTCACCGCTCAGTACACTTTCAGGCTATTCACCTGCCATCAACGCTGCCCGCAGGGACAAGAGATAGGCCTTGATCGCATCGGCATCGGCGGGGCTGACGAACTTGCCCAGGTTGGGCATCCCCAGACCGGTGTAGGCCCCTTCGCGGACGATGTTGTGGAAGATGTTGTAAGTGGCTGCCGACGCATGGCGCAGGTCGGCCAGGGCGCCACCACTGACGGCTCCGGCACCATGGCAGACCATGCAGCGCTTGCCGTAGAGGTCTGCGCCACGGGCAATGAGCTCAGCCGAGTCGTCATAGGCAATGGCCGTGAGTTCGGGCAGAGGCTGGCCCTGCACGGGTTCGATGTTCTGATCGCCACCCAGCACAAAGGTCCACAGCCGGCCCTCGGCTTTGTATTCGCCGGAAACATTGGGGCCGATCAGCCCCGCAGAGCCGCCCCAGCCAGCCAGCACCGAGACATATTGCCTGCCGTCCAGTTCATAGGTCATGGGTGCGGCGATGATGCCGACACCCAGATCCACGTTCCACAGCAGGTCACCAGCGTCGGCGCTGTAGGCCCGGAAGTGACCGTCCGCACCGCCCTGAAAGACCAGGTTGCCGGCGGTGGTCAGCGTCCCGCCGTTGATGCCGAAGGGATAGTCGATGACCCAGCGCGGCTGTTTTGCCAGCGGATCCCAGGCCACCAGAGCACCCGGAGAGCGGGTGGCCGGACCGGTGCCGGGACTATATTCGGACTCAGGGCGCAAGGGCACATCCGCCAGGGTGCCCATGGTCACGCCGATATTCCAGGTGCCGGGCTTGTGGACGAAACCCTGCTCCACCGAATAGGGAAAGTTGCTGCCCTGCTGGCTGGGCAGATAGACCAGTCCGGTAATTGGATTGTAGGACATGGGATGCCAGTTGTGGGCGCCGCCGGGTCCGGGATAGACGAAGGAGATGGCATTGTCGTAGCGCGCCTGCGGCGTTTCGATGGGGCGGCCGGTTTCGATGCTGATGCCGCTGGCCCAGCTTACTTCGGCGTAGGGCGTGGCAGACAGAAGCTCCCCGGTGAGCCGGTCGAGCACATAGAAGAAGCCATTTTTGGGCGCCTGCATGATGACCTTGCGCAGCACACCATCGATCATCAGTTCAGCCAGCATCAGCGGTTGCACGGCCGTGTAATCCCAGTTGTCGGCAGGCGTGGTCTGGTAGTACCAGGCCACCCGGCCATCGTCCACATCGAGGGCGACGATGGATGACAGAAACAGGTTGTCACCGACGCCATTGCTGCGCAGTTCGTGGCTCCAGGGTGAACCGTTGCCGGTGCCGACATAGACCAGGCGGGCGTCGGGGTCATAGATGATGGCGTCCCAGGGGTTGCCGCCTCCACCCACTTCCCACCAGTTGCCGTTCCAGGTCTGGGCGGCAAATTCCACATCGGGGTTCTCAAAGCCATCGGCGGGATTGCCGGGCACCACCCAGAAGCGCCAGACCTGAGCACCGGTGTTGGCGTCATAGGCCGTCAGATACCCTCGCGAACCCAGTTCGGCGCCGCCATTGCCGATGATCACCTTGCCATCGGCCACTCTCGGCGCGCCGGTGATCGTATAGGGGCGGTTTGGATCGACCGTCAGCACGGACCAGACTTCCTTGCCGGTTTTGGCGTCCAGCGCAATCAGGCGGCCGTCGATGGTGCCAACATAAACCTTGCCCTCATACAGGGCCACACCCCGGTTCACCACGTCGCAGCAGGCCTTCCAGCCGATGCTTTTGTCCACCTGGGGATCATAGTTCCACAGTTGCCTGCCGCTACGGGCATCCACGGCAAAGACGCTGCTCCAGGGCCGGGTGGCATAGAGAATGCCGTCGTGCATCAGCGGTGTGGCTTCCAGGCCGCGGAAGGAATCGGTATCAAAGGTCCAGGCCACACCCAACTGAGTGATGTTGGCGGCAGTGATCTGTTGCAGCGGACTGAAGCGGGTTTCTGCATAGTCCCTGCCATAGCTGAGCCATTCCTCGGCGGAATTGGCCGCATTGACCAGGTCCTGAGCGTCCTGGGCCTGAGCGGTGAAGGTCACGGAGCCGGTCAGCAGCGCAAGGGCCAGCAGGGAGCTGACCTTTTGCAGGGTAGAGACTTTCCTGCCGGACTGTGGGGTTTGCCTGTCGAGCTTGTTCATGGGAGGCCCTTTCTTGGTTTTATGTATTCTGAAGAGCGCCAATGATAAGGGTGATCGTGCGCCGGGGCAAATGGACTTGCAGCAGCCACCGGGAAATCAGGTGGGCAGGGCGTGGCGGGAGGGAATCAAGGAATTCCCTCCCCGGCTTTCAGGTTTCAGATCGGGTACCGGAGCCTGTTACTGATTCAAGGGCAGCTCAATTCGTCGGGGCAGCGATGGTCGCCGGGTCCCAGTGTTCATCGGCCTTGCCGTCCACGAAACGCCACATGTCAAACCAGGTGGTGGTATAGGTTTCACCGGGTTTGGTGGGGTGGGGGTAGGCACGTGGCAAGACTACCGTCACCAGATCGTCTTCGGCCAGCACGGCGACTATCGGAGTGGTCAGGCGCTCGCAGGTGGGCGTGCGTTGCCGGGTGGCGGTGAAGTAGGCAATGACCCCTTCCAGGCCGGAGCCGACATTGGGGTTGTGCTGAAGGTAGCGCTCGGTCAGCCAGTTGCCGGCATCGCTCCAGTGATTGCATTGCAGCAACTCGCGCATGATGCGCAGCGTGGCCTGCTTGTTGGCATGTTTCTGCGGGTCGGTGTCGGTGAACAGGGCTTCGGGGTTGGCGACGCCGACCACGGGCTCCTGTGCCAGGACCGGAAAGGCCAGCAGCAGGGAGGTAAAAATCAGGGCCTGAATCGTTTTCATTGTTGTAGCCTCTTGTTGGTTTTATCGTGCACCTGGGGGTGGGGACTTATGGTCGGGTGTCGCGGAGCCGGTGTCAAGTGGCGATAAAGTGCCCGGAGGCTGACTGTCATGGCTCCAGAACGTCTTGCAGGGTTTTCAGCAGCTTGTCGAGCCGGAAGGGCTTTTGCACGAAACCGGCAATGCCCTTGCCGGCGAACTGGCTCGTCACCTCATACTCGGTGTAGCCGCTCATCAGTATGACAGGAACCTTGTCATCGATGCGCCTCAGTTCCCGAAAGGTCTCCTCTCCTCCCAGATGGGGCATGGTGAGATCCAGCAAGATCAATGAGATATTTTCCGCCTGGTCGGCGAACAGGCTCAGGGCTTCCCGGCCATCACTTGCCTGCAGCACGTTGAAGCCCTTGCTCAGAAGCACATTGCAAAGCAGGGCGCGAATGCTTTCTTCATCATCGACGACCAGGATGGTGCCTCCGTGCCGCCACGGGCTCCGATCATCCTGGCGCTGGTCATGCACAGGATTCTGAGTATTGGTATAAGGAAAAAGAACCTTGAAAGTGGTGCCGCGGCCAATTTCGCTGTAAATTTTGATGAGTCCATTGTGTCCGCGCACGATCCCCTGAACTGCCGCAAGCCCGAGACCACGGCCGGAAAATTTTGTGGTAAAAAAAGGGTCGAAGATTTTTGCCTGGGTGGCGGCATCCATGCCGGCGCCGGTGTCGGAGACTTCCATATAGACATAGTCGCCCTCGGGCAGTTCATCAAACAGCCGGGTCGTCAGGAAATAGCGATGATCCACATAGAGCATGCCGGTGCGCAGAGTAATGATGCCGCTGCGTTCCCCGATGGCATCGGAGGCATTGGTGATCAGGTTCATGATCACCTGCCTGATCTGTGTGACATCGGCCATGATGGTGGGCAGGCCAGCAAAAAAATCGTAGCGGATGACGGCCTTCTTTGAAATGGCCGCCTGCAGCAGGTTGGTCATTTCCTGGATGACCTGGGACAGATTGACCGGTGCGATGACAAAATGCCCCTTGCCGGAGTAGGCCAGCATCTGCATGATGAGTTCTGCGGCCCGCTCGGAGGTGCGTTCTATCGACAGCAGTGAGGCATGCAGCGGTGAGCCTTCCGCGACCTGTTTCAGTGCCAGACCGGTGTGTCCGAGAATGGACGTCAGCAGGTTGTTGAAATCATGGGCAATGCCGCCGGCGAGCACGCCCAGGCTTTCCAGTTTCTGGCTCTGCTGAAGTTGCATCGTTTGCTGAAGTCTTTCCTGCTCCTGCTGTTTGCGTGCGCTCAGATCATGAATGGCGGCGATGACCAGAAGATCCTCGCCCAGTTGCAAGGGACTCAGACTGATTTCCACGGGAACCTCGGTTCCGTCCTTGCGCAATCCGTGCAGTTCCCTGCTTTGTGCCATCGCCCGGGGATGGGGATCGGAATTGAATTCCTGTCGCAAGCTGGCATGGTTTTCCCGGGAAGCGACGGGAACCAATAGATCGACATTTTTCCCGATCAGTTCACCCTCATCATAACCAAACAGTTTTTCCAGTGCGGGGTTGACAAGATAAATACGCCCGTCATTGTTCACGATGGCCATTGACGCCGGCGCCGCCTCGAGAAAGCGGACGAAGACCTCGTGGGTCTCGCGACTGATCATCAGACTTCCCGGCTCCGGCGGGTCCCTGCATCAGGGCCGGGAAGCTCTGATGCAGGAAGATCGGGGAAGGGCGAGGCTGTTTTCATCATCAGGGTGAACCTCTCGCTGGATTTTACGGTATCTCAGGCCGCCGCCGCCGTTTTCTGAGTATGGATTCGCGTCAGCTTGCGGCTGGGCTGTGGCTGCAGGGCCGCCGCCGGCCGTTCTGTCGTGGATTGGTATACGGCCACGGCCTCGGTGAGGCGCTGGGTCTGATGGCTGAGACTACCCGAGGCATTGGCGCTTTCCTCCACGAGTGCGGCGTTCTGCTGAATGGCCTGGTCGAGTTGGCTGATGGCCTCACTGATCTGCTCGACGCCGTTTGACTGTTCCGCACTGGCCAGGGTGATCTCGCTGATGAGACTGGTCACACGCTTGATCTGGGATACTATTTCTTCCATGCTTTTGCCGGCTTCACCGACCAGGCTGGAGCCGGATTCCACCCGGCCCACGCTGTCTTCTATGAGTGTCTTGATTTCCTTGGCGGCGTCGGCGCTGCGCTGCGCCAGGGTACGCACCTCGCTGGCCACCACGGCAAAACCACGCCCCTGCTCGCCAGCCCGGGCAGCCTCGACGGCCGCATTGAGTGCCAGGATATTGGTCTGGAACGCAATGGCATCGATGACGGCGGTGATGTCGGCGATTTTTCTTGAGCTGGCGCTGATTTGCGCCATGGTCTCGACCACCTGGCCGACGACCTCGCTGCCGTTGTCGGCGGACTCGCTGGCGCCGATCGAGAGCTGGCTGGCCTGCTGCGCGGTCTCGGCATTCTGTTTCACTGTGACGGTCAGTTCCTCCATCGCGGAGGCCGTTTCTTCGAGGCTGGATGCGGATTCCTCGGTGCGTTGCGACAGGTCGTGGCTACCCTGGGAAATTTCCGAGGTGGCCAATGTGATGCCGGCAATCTGTGCGGCGACATCATCCACCAGGGCGCGCAGATTCAGCCCGGCCTGATTGACCGAACGCATGAGCATGCCGATCTCGTCCACACGGTTAAACTGAATATTTTCACTGGGGCTGCCGGAAGCCACACTCTGGGCCTGCTGCAGGATGAGCTGTATGGGCCGGACGATCTGTTGCTCCAGCCAGAGGCCGGCAAGTGCCGCGCCGGACAGGGCAATGGCACATAGGAGAGCAAGGTTGCCGGGATCGAGACCGGGCAGGGCCTTATAGGCAATGGCCAGAACCCACAATGGAATCGAGAGCAGCGCGAGGCGCAGACGCCAGCACAGGGGCATGCGTTGCAGCCAGGACAGCCAGCTGAGCAGACCGGTACGGACGACCAGGCCCTGATGAAATTTTACTCCCTTCTCTCCTTCACGGAGGGCCTTGTAGAGGGCCTCTGCCTGCCTGACCTCATTCCGTCCCGGCTTGGTGCGGACCGACATATAACCTGAAACCTTGCCTGCACGCACCACCGGTGTGACATTGGCGCGCACCCAGTAGTGATCTCCATCCTTGCGGCGGTTCTTGACCAGGGCGGTCCAGGATTTCCCAGCCTTCAGGGTAGCCCACATGTCGGCAAACGCGGCACTGGGCATATCCGGATGCCGCACCAGGTTATGAGGCTGTCCCATGATTTCTTCCGGTTCGAAGCCGCTGATATCGACGAAAGCCGGATTGGCATAGGTGATGTGACTCTGAATGTCGGTCGTGGACATCAGTGTGGCGTTCGGATCATAATCAAATTCACGCTGGGTAACCGGTTCGTTGATACGCATGCGGTCAGCTCCTGAGGCAATAAGATGATGTTATTTTTGCGTATCGGCGACCCGGGGAATAACTTGAGAAAGCCACTTTGCCGGACAAGCCGCTACAGGCAAACGGATGACGGCGAATACTCAGGGATTGAGGGTTTCATTTGAATCCAGAAGGGTCTTCGTGTCAATGCGCACGGATGTCAAAGTGGATCTCCGCCTGCGCGGGGATGACGCCGGGATATGATGCGGGGATGATGCAGAAGAGGAATGACGCAGGCCCTGCGTCGGAATGACGCAGGGCTTACGCCAGGATGGCGGGTTAATCCTCAGTACTTGTAGCTGTCCGGCTTGAAGGGTCCGGCCACGGACACGCCGATATACTCGGCCTGATCCGGGCGCAGCCTGGTAATGACGCCGCCAAAGCCCGCGACCATGTGGGCAGCCACTTCTTCGTCCAGTTTTTTGGGCAGCACTTCCACGCTGAGATTGTCTTTCTTTTCGGCTGCGGGCAGGTCTGCGAATTTCTTGTTCCACAGATGCATCTGTGCCAGCACCTGGTTGGTAAAGGAGCCGTCCATGATGCGGGAAGGATGGCCGGTGGCGTTGCCGAGGTTGATCAGACGGCCTTCTGACAGCAGGATCAGGAAGTCTTCCTTGCCGTCGGCGGTCTTGCCGCGAATGATCTTGTGAACCTGTGGTTTGACTTCTTCCCATTGCCAGGTCTTGCGCATGAAGGCGGTGTCGATCTCGCTGTCGAAATGGCCGATATTGCAGACCACGGCCGCCGTTTTCAGCGACTGAAGCATGTTCCTGTCACAAACGTCGACGTTGCCGGTGGTGGTGACGATCAGATCGGTGTTTTGCAGCAAGGCCGTGTTGATGTCCTCCAGCTTGCCGGTATTGATGCCATCGTTATAGGGCGAGACGACTTCATAGCCGTCCATGCAGGCCTGCATGGCACAGATGGGGTCGATTTCCGAAATACGCACGATCATGCCTTCCTGACGCAGACTCTGCGCAGAACCCTTGCCGACGTCGCCGTAGCCGATGACCAGCGCCTTTTTGCCGGACAGCAGCATGTCGGTGCCACGCTTGATGCCGTCGTTGAGGCTGTGGCGGCAACCGTACTTGTTGTCATTCTTGGATTTTGTCACCGAGTCGTTGACGTTGATGGCGGGCACTTTCAGCGTGCCTTTTTTCAGCATGTCATAGAGGCGGTGCACCCCGGTGGTGGTTTCCTCGGTGATGCCGTGGATGTGATCGAGCAGTTGCGGGTATTTCTGATGCACCATGGCCGTGAGGTCGCCGCCGTCGTCGAGCAGCATGTTGACATCCCAGGGCTTGCCGTCTTTCAGAATGGTCTGCTCGATGCACCACTCGGCTTCGTCTTCGGTCTGGCCCTTCCAGGCATAGACGGCGACGCCGGCGGCGGCGATGGCGGCGGCGGCGTGATCCTGGGTGGAGAAAATGTTGCAGGAAGACCAGCGCACTTCGGCGCCCAGGGCTTGCAAGGTCTCGATCAGCACGGCGGTCTGTACGGTCATATGGATGCAGCCGATGATCCGGGCGCCGCTCAGGGGTTTGGTGGCCCCGAATTTTTCACGCAGTGCCATCAGCGCGGGCATTTCTGCCTCGGCCAGGATGATTTCCTTGCGGCCGAAATCGGCCAGTGCGATGTCGGCGACTTTATAATCTGTATTGCTCATTTAATGATTCCTTGATGTTGATGATGATGTGAAGTACACCCCTGCGCAGGCAGGAGTGACTCCCGTGCTATCGGAATGCCAGCCAGTGCCCTTCCCGTGCAGGAAGGGCTGGCCGTAATCACTTCAGGCCCGCATCCGCTTTCAGTGCCGCTGCCTTGTCGGTTTTTTCCCAGGAAAACTCTTCCCGGCCAAAGTGGCCATAGGCGGCTGTGTTGCGGTAGATCGGGCGCAGCAGATTCAGCATTTCCACCAGGCCTCCGGGCTTCAGTTCAAAATGCTGGCGCACCAGCCTGGTGATTTTCATGTCATCGATCTTGCCGGTACCAAAGGTGTCCACCAGCACCGACGTGGGCTCGGCCACACCAATGGCGTAGGAGAGCTGGACCTCACACTTGCTGGCAATTCCCGCAGCGACGATGTTTTTGGCGATGTAGCGGGCCAGATAGGCGGCGGAACGGTCCACCTTGGAGGGGTCCTTGCCGGAGAAGGCGCCGCCACCATGACGGGCCATGCCGCCGTAGGTGTCGACGATGATCTTGCGGCCGGTCAGGCCACAGTCGCCGAAGGGACCGCCAATCACGAAACGCCCGGTGGGATTGATATGGTATTTGGTATCACGGTCCAGCCATTGCGCAGGCAGGACTTTTTTGATGATTTCTTCCATGACGCCTTCGCGCAGGTCACTCAGGCTGACGTCTTCGATATGCTGGCTGGACAGCACCACGGCATCGATGGACTGGGGCTTGCCATCCACATAGCGGAAGGTGATCTGGCTTTTGGCATCCGGCAGCAGGAAGGGCAGGGTGCCGTTCTTGCGTGCCTCGGCCTGGCGTTTCACCAGCAGGTGGGAATAGGTAATGGCAGCCGGCATCAGCACCTCGGTCTCGCTGGAGGCATAACCGAACATCAGCCCCTGGTCGCCGGCGCCCTGTTCCTTGCTGGCGGAACTGTCCACGCCCATGGCGATATCCGGTGACTGGGTGCCGATGGCATTGAGGACGGCACAGGTGTTGCCATCGTAGCCCATCGAGGAGTCGGTATAGCCGATGTCCCGGATGACATCCCGGATGATTTCTTCGGTTTTGATGTTGGCGGTCGTGGTCACTTCGCCGGCCACTATCGCCATGCCGGTTTTGACCATGGTCTCAACGGCAACGCGGGACTTGGGGTCCTGCGCCAGCAGGGCGTCCAGAATCGCATCGGAAATCTGGTCGCACATTTTGTCCGGATGGCCTTCCGAAACGGATTCTGATGTAAAAAGTGCTGCTTCGCTCATAGTATTGCTTCCTGTAGTTTTGCTGTTGTTAAAGGTTTTCAGAGGGCCTTTTGTTAAAAAGACGCATCTGGATCTGGAATCCATTTCTCAGCCCCAGGTAAAGGCTCTGGCCGCTGTCAAAGCCAGCCTGAAGAGCCCAGTTTGTCAATTCTTCCGGCTCAAACCCGAGCCATAAATCACCACAGCTTGCTTTCACCCAGTCCTGGTTGTGACGACATAAATCAACAATAAGCACTGCGCCTTCGTCTTCCAGCAGGGTGGCTGAATCCATCAATATCTCTGCTGGAGAGGAGATATGATGCAGCACCATGCTGAAAACCATCAGACGGACGCGCAGTTTTTTCTCGATGGCCGTGCGGGTATCGCCCAGCACGAAACGGACATTACGAATATTTTTGCCCTGCACCGTCGCCCGGGCCCGGTTCAGCATCTCCTCCGATGTATCCAGGGCGATGACATCGGCATAGGTTCCGGCCAGCATGGGCAGCAGCAGGCCTTCACCGGGGCCCACTTCCAGTACCCGGGACTGGGTCGGCAGATGCATGCCGTGCAGCAGGTCCCGCAGAGCGCTGGCATAGTGCTGGGAATCCGCCACCAGCTCCTGGTTCTGCTTGAATTTGTCGGCAAATTTGGTGAAAAAATCCAGCGACTGCTGGTCCCGTTCCTGCTTGATCTGGAACAGGCGCTCACTCAGCGTTGGGTCCAGCCTGATCCTGTCCACGGTTTCGAAAACCGTGGCTTTCAATTTGGCCAGCGGGTCCTCTGTATCCATGAGCGCACGGCGATAAAAAATCGCGTTGCTTTCGCGCCGGGTGGATACCAGTCCGCCCTGGGACAGAATCTTCAAATGATGACTCAGGGCCGATTGCCGGATGGCAAAAATCCGGCACATTTCCAGCACGCCGAGGGAGTCCGTCCTGAGAATGCGCAGAATCAGCAGGCGCAGGCTGTCGGCAGTGGCCTTGCATAAGCTTGTCAGGCTCTCGACGTCATGCAGGACGGGAGGGGCCGGGTGCTTGAGAATCCTGTTGTTATTGTTGGTCATGGCGGCTCTGGGTCATCACAGCGTTGGGAATTTAGCACTGTCATCGTAAATAAGCAAACCTGTATCAAAATATTTTGATACAGGTTTTGGGGCGGTTTCGTGCATATGAGTGTCTGGATGCCGGGAATTCCGGGAGAATGCAGTGGCATATTTGCCGTGCCTGGGAGAAAATAGCCCCCTTTCAAAATCGTGGCAGATTCTCTTCCTTTACTGGGTCCGGCAGTCTCCTGGACTCGGAAAGACCGGAATATTCCCGACAATCCAGCAAATGACAGGAGTAAGCAAGATGCGGGCAGAACCCTCCGGCAATGGCGCTGGCAGCACCAGACAGGCTTCCCGCCGGGAGTGTGCGAATGCCATCAGGGCCCTGAGCATGGATGCCGTGCAAAAGGCCAATTCCGGCCATCCCGGGGCGCCAATGGGTATGGCGGACATCGCGGAAGTGCTCTGGCATGATTTCCTGCGGCATAATCCCGGCAACCCGCACTGGATCAACCGGGACCGCTTTGTGCTGTCCAACGGACACGGTTCCATGCTCCTGTATTCCCTGTTGCACCTGAGCGGCTATGAGCTGTCCATCGAGGACCTCAAGCAGTTTCGGCAACTGCACGCCAAAACACCGGGCCACCCTGAATATGGCTACACGCCCGGGGTCGAGACCACCACCGGGCCCCTCGGGCAGGGGCTGGCCAATGCGGTCGGCATGGCCATTGCCGAACGGACCCTGGCGGCCCAGTTCAATCGTGGCGATCTTGCCGTGATCGATCATTACACCTATGTGTTTGCCGGTGACGGCTGTCTGATGGAAGGCATTTCCCATGAAGTCTGTTCCCTGGCCGGCACCCTGGGCCTCGGCAAGCTCATCGTCTTCTATGATGACAACGGCATTTCCATCGATGGTGAGGTCAGGGAGTGGTTCACGGATGACACGCAGCAGCGCTTCCTCGCGTATGACTGGCAAACGCTCAGGGTGGACGGCCATGATCCGGAGGCCATCAGTGACGCCATTCGGATGGCTCAAGCCAATACTGCCCAGCCCACGCTGATCATCTGCAAGACCGTCATCGGTTTTGGCTCACCCAATAAGCAGGGGACGGCCGGTGTTCATGGCTCGCCGCTGGGCGAGCAGGAAGTGGCCGCGGCACGCGCTGCATTGGGCTGGTCTCACCCGCCCTTCGAAATTCCGCAGGATATCTATCAGACCTGGAATGCCCAGGCTTCGGGTCAGAGGGTGGAGGCGGCCTGGAAGGAGACCTTCGCCCATTATGAGGAGGAGTACCCGGCCCTGGCGGTCGAACTGATTCGCCGCATCGAGGGTCAGTTCCGCCATGATTTTGCAAACCGGGCGGACGAGCTCATTCGCCGCGTTCACGAGCAGGCGGAAAGCATCGCCTCCCGCAAGGCTTCCCAGAACTGCATTGCCTTCTTCGGAGAACTGTTGCCGGAACTCATCGGCGGCTCGGCCGACCTGACGGGTTCCAATCTGACCAACTGGCGTGGCAGCCGGCCCATCTCTCAGCACCTGGACGGTAATTATATCTACTACGGGGTGCGCGAGTTCGGCATGGTGGCCATCAACAACGGCATTGCTCTGCACGGTGGTTTCATCCCCTATGCGGGCACTTTTCTGGTGTTCATGGAATATGCCCGCAATGCCGTGCGCATGGCGGCCTTGATGAAGCAGCGCAGCATCTTCGTGTTCACCCACGATTCCATCGGGCAGGGCGAAGACGGGCCGACGCATCAGGCCGTCGAGCAGTTGGCGAATTTGCGCAGTACCCCCAATATGTCGGTGTGGCGGCCGGCCGACGCGGTCGAGACGGCGGCCAGCTGGAAGGCTGCCTTGTTGCATAAGGAAGGGCCGACCGCGCTGGTGCTGTCGCGGCAGAATCTGCCGGCGCTTGCCAGAACCGAAGCCCAACTCATGGCGCTCAGCCGTGGCGCCTATATCCTCCGCGATTGTGAGACGGCGCCGGAGCTGATCGTGATGGCCACCGGTTCGGAAGTGGCGGTGGCACTGGCAGCCGTCGAGCATTTGCAGGCACGGGGCGAAAAAATCAGGCTGGTATCGATGCCCTGCGCGGAACGTTTTGAAATGCAGGACGCAGCCTACAAACGTGAGGTTCTGCCGCCAACCGTGCGCAGGCGGGTGGCGGTGGAGGCCGCCCATGCGGATTACTGGTATAAATATGTCGGGCTCGATGGCGCTGTGGTAGGCATGACGAGTTTTGGCGAATCGGCGCCCGGGAAGGTGGTGATGGCACATTTCGGCTTTACCTCCGAGCATATCGTCACGGTGATCGAGGGACTTCTTCAGCTGTGAGCTATCGTATTGCCATCAATGGCATGGGCCGAATCGGCCGCAGTGTGTTGCGGGCCTACTACGAGGGTGAGCATGCTTCCGATCTGAGTATCGTGGCACTGAACGAGTTGGCGGATATCAAGACCCTGGCCCATTTGTTGCGTTATGACAGTACGCATGGACGCTTTCCGGGGCGGGTGGACATCGACGGGGCGTCCCTGCTGATCAACGGCGACCGCCTTGCCGTAACGCATATTGAAGAACTCGGCAGGCTGCCCTGGGCGCAGCAGAAAGTCGACCTGGTCATGGAATGTACGGGGACCTTTACCGCGCGGGCGCGGGCGCAGATTCATCTTGAGCGTGGTGCCGACAAGGTTCTGTTCTCGCAGCCGGCGGAACATGATGTGGATGCCACCATCGTCTATGGTGTCAATCATGGGGAACTGCGGCCCGGGCATACGATCATTTCCAATGCCTCCTGCACCACGAACTGCATCGTGCCGGTGATTCATTGTCTGGATCAGGCCCTGGGAATCAACAGCGGTGTGATAACCACGATTCATTCCGCGATGAACGATCAGCCGGTGCTGGATGCCTATCATCATACGGATCTGCGCAAGACCCGCAGTGCCTTTCAGTCGATCATTCCGGTGGAAACCGGACTGGCGCGGGGCATCGAGAGAATTCTGCCGGCTCTGGAGGGCCGCTTCGAGGCCCAGGCCATGCGGGTGCCAACGGTCAATGTGTCGGTCATCGATCTGTCTGTCGTGGTGGAGAAGGCCGTGTCGGCGGCAGAAGTGAATCAGCTCATCCGCGCCGCCGCGGAAAAGGGTCTGCCCAATGTGCTGGCCTTTACCGACGAGCCGCTGGCATCCTGTGACTTCAACCACGATCCGCGCTCGGCCATCGTGGACCTGAGTCAGACCCGGGTGAGCGGGCATCATCTGGTCAAGGTACTGGCCTGGTTTGACAATGAATGGGCCTATGCCAACCGGATGCTGGATGTGGCGCGGCTGCTCAAACGTTTCGGGAAGGTGAAGGTATGACGATTCTGGCAATGGCGGATATGGACCTGAAGGGCAAGCGGGTATTGATTCGTGAGGATCTCAATGTTCCGGTAAAAAATGGCACTGTCGTCAACGCGGCCAGAATTCACGCGGCCCTGCCCTCCATCAGGCTGGCCCTGGAAAAGGGTGCCACAGTGATGCTGATGTCGCATCTGGGCAGGCCGGAAGAGGGGGTCCCGATTTCAGCGCAGCGTCAATTTTCGCTGGCGCCGGTGGCGCAGGAGCTGGGTTCCTTGCTGGGACGCGAAGTGCGGATAATGAGTCCTGATTTTTCCGCAGAGGACTCTCGGGGTCTCGAAGCGGGGGCCTGCGTGCTGCTGGAAAATGTCCGGGTAAATGTCGGCGAAGCGAAGGACAACAAGGCCTTGGCCCGCTATTACGCCGGTCTCTGTGATGTCTTCGTGATGGATGCCTTCGGCACAGCCCATCGAGCCCAGGCCAGTACCCACGGTGTCGCTGAATTCGCGGCCGTGGCCTGCGCGGGCCCCCTGCTGATGGCGGAGCTGGACGCACTCGACAAGGCCCTGAAGCAGCCCCGGCGACCGCTGCTGGCGATCGTCGGCGGCGCCAAGGTTTCCGGCAAGTTACAAGTGCTGGAGGCGCTGTCGAAGAAAGTGGACAAATTGATCGTGGGCGGCGGTATTGCCAATACCTTCCTGGCAGCGGCCGGGTACAAGGTGGGCAAGTCGCTGTATGAAGAAGACATGCTGGCGCAGGCCCGCGAAATCATGGCGCTGACGAGCATCCCTCTGCCCAGCGATGTCGTGGTGGCAAAGACCTTCTCGGAATCTGCCGAAGCCACGATAAAAACGCTCAACGAGATTGCCGATGATGATATGATTCTTGACATCGGCCCGGAGACGATAAAAGATTTTGTCAGCACCATCGCCGCAGTCAGCACCATACTCTGGAACGGGCCGATCGGAGTGTTCGAGTTTGAGCAGTTTGCCGCCGGCACTCGCGCAGTGGCGTTCGCCATTGCGGAAAACCAGGGTTTTTCAATCGCCGGTGGCGGGGAAACCATCACCGCCATCGAGAAATACGGGATCAGTGCGGATATTTCCTACATTTCCACGGGCGGCGGTGCGTTTCTGGAGTTTGTTCAGGGTGAGCAGTTGCCGGCCGTCGCCATTCTGGAACGACGAGCAGAGAATGCGATAAACAAGAACTGAAGCTGAAACCGGCGGGTGTAACTTTCTGCCGGTCCGATGAAACAAATTTTCGAAGGACATTTATTATGGCTTTGATAAGTTTAAGACAGTTGCTGGATCATGCCGCCGAGCACGCCTACGGTGTGCCGGCTTTCAATGTCAACAACCTCGAACAGGTCAGGGCCATCATGCTGGGCGCCGATGAAGTAAACAGCCCGGTCATTCTGCAGGCCTCTGCCGGCGCCCGGAAATATGCCGGGTCGAATTTCCTGAAACATCTGATTCTGGCGGCTCTTGAAGAATTTCCCCATATTCCGATCGTGATGCACCAGGACCACGGGGTATCACCGGCAGTGTGTCAGCGTTCCATTCAACTGGGCTTTTCCTCGGTCATGATGGATGGTTCGCTGGCCACCGATGGCAAGACGCCCACCAGTTATGAATACAATGTGGATGTCACCCGTCGTACGGTGGAAATGGCCCATGCCTGTGGTGTTTCCGTGGAAGGTGAGCTGGGTTGCCTGGGCTCTCTGGAAACCGGTATGGCGGGTGAAGAAGACGGCATCGGGGCCGAAGGCCGTCTGTCCATGGAACAATTGCTGACCGATCCGGAAGAAGCGGCTCATTTCGTCGAAGCCACGCAGGTCGATGCCTTGGCCATTGCCGTGGGCACCAGCCATGGGGCCTATAAATTCAGCCGTCCGCCCACCGGGGATACCCTGGCGATTGGACGTATCCGCGAGATCCACGCCCGGCTACCGAACACCCATCTGGTCATGCACGGTTCGTCATCGGTGCCGCAGGAGTGGCTGGCGGTGATCAATGAGTTTGGCGGTGAAATCCCGGAGACCTATGGCGTGCCGGTCGCGGAAATCCAGGAAGGCATAAGAAATGGTGTGCGCAAGGTGAATATCGATACCGATTTGCGTCTGGCCTCGACCGGCGCCGTGCGCCGGGTGCTGGCGCAGAACAGGAGCGAGTTCGATCCACGCAAGTTTCTGGGGCCCACGATCACCGCCATGCAGGCCGTGGTCAAGGCCAGACTGGAAGCTTTTGGAACCGCAGGTCAGATTTCAACGATAGGAAAAATTTATACACTGGAGCAGATGGCAACACGCTATGCCAAAGATGAACTGAAGGCCCGGGTAAGCCCAGGCTGAAGACAGAGGAAAAAGAAAAGTGCATTTTCCTGCACGCCATACCCTGCGTTACCGCGACGACCGACGACAGTCGGTACTTGGCTGGCTTCTGCTGGGGTTTTGCGGCTTCATGCCGTTTGCGCAGGCGCAACTGTGTGATGGCTGCGTCGATATCATGACACAGCAAACCGTTTTCAAGCCTTCCGAGAGCTTGGAAATATGGCTGGATGTCGATGCCGCCGGCGTGCCGGCCAGCAAGGTTGACTCCTACGTTGCAGCCGTGCTGCCCAGTGGCCGGGTAGCCTTTATCCAGCAAAAGCTGAATTGGCAGGTCATGAACCAGGTGGGTGCCAGACTTTTCGTTCCTTCTCTTTCTTCAAAACCGCTGGGTCAATATCAATTACATTTTATTTTGAGTCAGCAGGACTCGGATCCCCTGGATAGTGATAACTGGCTGGCGGCAACGAACATGGATATTGCGCTGTTGCCGGAAGACTGGGACATGGTTCCCGGCAATACGCAGATATCCAATGCCGGTCGCCTGCCGGACGTGGTGTCCCATGGTGGCGGTGAGATCGCGGGGCAGATCATCAGTAATTCGCTGGAAGCGCTGGACGCCTCCTATCTGGCGGGTCAACGTTTCATTGAGGTGGATCTGTCATGGACGGCGGATGGTCATCTGGTTCTGATTCACGACTGGGGGCTTTTTTATCAGCGTTTTTTCTCTCAGCCGGTCAGCATCCCCGACCTCGAGACCTTCCGGCAACTGCCGATGAATTTCGGACTGACGCAGATGACGCTGACAGATCTGGTGGCCTGGATGGAAGCGCACAAAGACGTGAAAATCATCACGGATATCAAAGAACGGAATCTGCAGGGACTGGCCTACCTGGTCGAGCATGCAAGCCCGGTCATCAGGCAGTTTGTGCCGCAGTTCTATTCCGTTGACGAATATCTGCCGGCGCGCCAAGCCGGATTCCAGAATCTTATCTTCACTCTGTACCGCACGAGCATTTCTGATCAGGCCCTGTTTGATTTTGCGGAGAAAAACCCGGTTGTGGCGATTACCATGCCCGCCACCCGGGCGATCAATGCCGAGACCGCGCAAGGCCTCGCGCAGCGCGGTGTAGCGGTGTATACCCACACGATCAATCAGCGTGAAATCTTCGGGTTTGTGCGGCGTAAAGGCGTCAAGGGTATCTATAGTGACAGCTTGCTCCCGCAAAACTAGGCTGCTGCTCAGGGCAGGTATTTATTGCCTGCTGACGGTGCCGCTGGCAAGCTCGTTTTATTTCAGTACGATCAAATCGCTTGCCTGGTTGCTGTCGGCGCAGCTGGCTCTCGCCTTCGCGCTGATGCTGCTGGTCATTCTTGTCGACAGGCTGCCGGGCAACGCGGCACGTAAAATTCTTGGTCTCATGCTGTTGAATATCATTGCGGCGTTTCAGCTGGCACGGCTGCTGTCGTTCTATTTTCAGGGTGAAAGTTTCAATACACGCTTTTTCTTCCATTTCAATGTCAACAGTCTTGCCGAGGCGGGAACGGCCTATCAGCAGCTGATCTTCGCCAGCCTGCTGTTTTTTGGTGTACTGTCAGTGCTGGGCTGGTTCATGTTCAGCAGCTCCCATCAAACCCGCCATGGAGGCAGGCTGCCTGCTTATTCTGTGGCGCTGGCCCTGCTGGCGGGCACTCTGATTCTGGAACCGGATATTGCCGGCTTCGGTAAAAAGCAAATACACGCTTTTTTCAGCCCGTCTCCGGTGCTGTCTTTGGACACCATAGCCTGGGATGAACTGGGTCTGCATCGGGCCGCGCTGGACGATGCGATGAACGATATTTATCCAGGCAAAAACCTGGTCTTTGTCTATCTTGAAAGTCTTGAGAAAATCTATACCGATGCGGCTGTCTTTCCCGGCCTGACTCCCAACATCGATCATTTGAAAACACTCGGCCTTGATTTTGCGCCCATGGTGCAGACGGATGGCACGGGTTGGACGGTGGGTGGTCTGGTGGCGTCCCAATGCGGTACGCCCTTGCTGTACGGCAAGGGGCCGGGCGGTAATGATATTCTCCAGAGTGGTTTCCTGAGTCAGGCGGTTTGCCTCGCGGATATTCTCAAGCAAGCCGGTTACTATCAGGAATTTCTGGGCGGCGCCTCCACCCGTTTTGCAGGCAAGGGCGCCTTTTTGCGGAATCATGGTTATGATGAAGTCAAGGGCCGGGCCGAGCTGTCGGAGCGCCTGAGCGACAGCTCCTACCAGAGCGGCTGGGGTCTGTACGACGACAGTCTGCTGGATATTGCCATGGAGGAATTTGAAAAACTGGCCGCAGGCGGCAGGCCCTTCAACCTGAGCCTGCTGACCCTGGACACCCATCACCCCAGCGGTCAAGCGTCGCGCTCCTGCCCACCGTATCAGGCAATTGACAACAGCATACTGCATGCCGTGCATTGCACGGACTATCTGCTGGGTCGTTTCGTTGAGCGCCTCAGCAGCCATCCGGCCTGGGAGGATACGGTTCTTGTTTTGTTCAGCGATCACCTGGCGATGCGCAATGCCGCCCAGCAGTACTATCCCGAGGGCTATGACAGGCAGTTATTGTTTCTGGCCTTGAATGTGGCAGCGGCAAGGGCAGCCACCACAGTGGGTACCCATATGGATGTGGCGCCAACGGTACTGGCCCTGCTGGGAGTCGGACACGAGCGTGAATTTCTGGCAGGACGGAGCCTGGTGGATGCCAGGCAGCAGGCTGGAAGGGCTGCGGATTTTTTTGCAGCGCAGCGCCTGGCTGCCATCGAGTATCTCAACTCGAATGCATTGACAGGGTCAAAGAAGAGTCTCTGTGAAAACAGCCGCTTGCTGGAAGTCCGCAAGCAGGCATTGTGGGTGGCGGGGCATGAGGTGGCCTTGAGCATCTCCGGTGAGCCTCTGGTGTTGGATGCTGTCGGCAGGACCCATGCCGTTGTGGTGCTGTTGAACCCGATGGGCGAGATCAGTTCCACGATGGCGGTGAACGTGCAGAATGTTCCCCATGTGCTCTACCAGTTCAGGGATCAGGCTTTTTTGCTCATTGCACCCTCCGGCAGCTTGCCGGCACGCTTTGCCGGCACGCTTTCCGGACGCGATGATTCCGCATCGGGACATGATATACAGGTGATCATGGGCCGTCTTGGTGCTGATTTGGAGTTGCTGGGCAGCACGTCGGATATTGAAAATCTTCAGTTGGACAACGCGGACTGCGGCAGTCGGCTGGCTCAAATCGGCGCGGGTGCCGGGCACGCGAATGACACGGATCTGCTGGCCCGGATGTGTCAGTCCGAATCCCGGAATTTGAGCTATATCGACGCCGCCACCGGAGATCTTCATTTGACCCGGGTTGCTCATGAGAACAGCTGGTACGAAGCGGTGCTGAGCAGCAGGGGTCCGGGCCGCTATGCCTTGCTCAGCCGGGCATCGCTGGGCTCGATGAACGAACAGTCAGATTTTGCTCACTGCCATGCCTACTTCGGTAATTCCGAACTTATCATTCCGCGGATTGAGCTTGACGGCGTCTCCCGCTCACTGCGCATGCGCCTGATACCCGGCGAGGACTGGCAGTTCGAAGTGCTGGAGTAAGAGTCGGTGAACAGAGTTTTCACCGGCTCCTCAGGGAGCCCTGAGGGTTCGCACCCCTTGTTCTGTACCCAGCAGCAGGATATCGGCCGGGCGCAGGGCAAAGAGTCCGTTGGTGACGACGCCGGTGATCTGGTTGAGCTGTGTTTCCAGTTCCCTGGGATTGGTGATCGCCATATTGAACACATCGATGATGATGTTGCCGTTGTCGGTGATGCAGCCTTCGCGATAGACCGGGTCGCCGCCCAGCTTGACGATTTGTCTGCCGACATGGCTTCTGGCCATCGGGATCACTTCAATGGGCAACGGAAACTGTCCCAGCACTGAGACCAGTTTGCTGGCATCGGCAATGCAGATGAATTCTTTGGCCACGGCGGCAATGATTTTCTCCCGGGTCAGGGCAGCACCGCCACCCTTGATGAGTTGCAGGTACTCGTTGGCCTCGTCGGCGCCGTCGATGTAAACCGTGACTTCATTGACGCTGTTCAGATCCAGCACCGGAATACCAAGAGCCTTGAGTCTTCTGGCGCTTTCCTCAGAACTGGCCACGGTGGCGGAAATCCGCTGCCTGACCCCGGCAAGTTCTTCAATGAAGAAATTGGCCGTTGAGCCGGTACCGACCCCTATTACGCTGTCGTCCTCCAATTTGCTCATGATGTGATCGAATGCAGCCCGGGCGACTGTCTTTTTTAATTCATCCTGGGTCATGGGGGCTCCGCATCGTTGAAAAACCGAAAGTCTAGCCGATCGGAAGGGCTGTGGCGAATACAAATCCTGCCGATATAAAACGTCAGGAGGCTCTGAATAAGCCTTCTGCCGTCCTGGCGAAGGCCGGGCGGGGTTCAGTGAAATCGATAGCTGGATCCCGGCGTGCGCCGGGATCCAGCGGGCCGCTTTGAATGGAGTATTTTAAATTTCATCAGTATGCTTGACATGGATAATAATTGCGTTACAGTTCACGCAGTTATAAAACATACTTAAGGGAGTAGGCAGGTGAAGAAGCGCAATAAGCCGGATTTGCTGCTTATTATCGTGGTGGTTTTTGGCCTTGGCGTGCTGATAAGTGGCTTTGCCCAGAGCGGCTTGCTCTGATTTCAGCGCTTCCCTGCTTTCTGCCCGCATTCATAGATGCCACCGTCACTGACAATCTTGTCCAGCGGAATATCCCAGGCGGCCGTTTCCAGCCGCGCCACTTTCTGGCATTCATGAGCCAGCCCGATCAGTTTCACTTGCCTTGACTGGCGCCGGACAAAAGCAAAGGCCCGGTCATAATAACCCTTTCCCATGCCGAGCCTTGATCCCTGTGGATCAAAAGCAACCAGGGGCATCAATACCAGGCTGAGTCCCCAGGCAGGCAGAATCCGGTGTCGCTGCGGCAGCGGTTCAGTAATGCCATAACGGTTGATGGTCGTGCCCATTCCGGGCTGATAACGCACAAAAATCATTTTGTTGCTGCGATCCCGGCGGATCACTGGAAGATAGCACTGCTTGCCCATGCGCAGTGCGCGGGCAAGCAGCAAGTGCGGATTGAGTTCACCATCCAGAGCGCAATAGAAGGCGATGCGTTTGCTGTTGCGGAAGAGGGGATGCCTGCCAAGAAGCGTGAGCAGTCGTTGCGAAGCCAGGCTTTGCTGGGCCTTGCTCAGCTGGCGCCGGCGTTCCCGCATCTGTTTTCTGAGTTGCTGGCGATTACTGCTGTGCATCGGACTGGCGGCTTGTGCCGTTCCAACCCCAAAAACCCGAGGGAGTCAGAACCATCTGAAAAAAGTGGCTCTCCGAAATACCGCTGCCGAAATAGTCCTGAACCCATAAGTTCAGGTGGTGGCCTGTCAGATGCATAAGGCTTTCCGTCGCGCGGACCTGCTCAACAACATCAAAGAGACAGAGCCTCCGGGTTAAGTTTATCGGCTCGAGAACATATTCAACTGGCCAATATCCCAGGGAGCTGGTGGTATTGTAATCCATTCGGGTGATGAGAGCCGAAATTTTTTTGAAAAAAACAGGAATCTTTCGGGAAGCTCTGAATAGCTCTGAGCTTCCTTGGGGCTTAGGCTTATTCAGAACTTCACTGGATTTCAAGTTGTTTGCCGAGCAGCAGGGCGGAATCGATTTTTGCCTCCAGGCGTTTGATTTCCTTCAGTGAATCGCCCTCAGTGGAACTTGCCTGCTGGGACTGTTTCAGCAAATCATTGCTGATGTTGAGAGCCGCCATCACCGCCAGTTTTTCAAAACCCAGCGTACTGCCCCGGGCCTTGATTTTGCCGATCTGCTGATCCAGATAGCGCGCAGATTTTCTCAGGGCTTCTTCTTCGGCGGGGGGGCAGTTGATCTGATATTCCCTGCCGAGAATGGAGACGGTGACAGTTTCAAGGTCGGATGCCATGGCGGTGTTGGCTACTCCTGCTGAAGGGTCTTGAGGTGTTGCAGCATTTTTTCCAGCCGGGTTCGGGCCAGATCGTTTTTGCTGAGAAGATGGCTGCGTTCCGATTTCCAGTGATGCTCATGTTCCCGCAGCATCTGGTTTTCTTTTTTCATGTCCGCGCAAAGTTGAATGAGCGCATCAACTTTGGTTTCCAAGTTCTTGAAATCAGAGTCAGTCATAGTCAGTGGAATCTGGCAATAAATGGCTGATTACTATAAAACCAGCCAGAGTTGCGGTCAACTGATCTTTGTTTCGCCCTTGTTCCGGTTTCCATAGGCACAGGTAATCTGCCGACTAAAGTGGTATCCTTTTGCGGCCAAAAAGTGGCACGGCGGCAAGCGGCGTAAGGGCTTGTGAGGAGGCCGGGGATGAATTTTTCAGTGCCAGCGAAGGCTGGGTTCAGGCGAGAGTAGAGGGTAACAGATGGCGGCGGACTATGTGAAGGCGGGGGAGCTTCTTGCCGCCAGTGGAATTTTCAATACGCCAGCGGAACTGCATGGCATCATCAGTGGCCAGCTGAGTGCAGGCGCCAGGGCCGTTGATATCGAGGTCGTGGCACAACTGATGCAGCTGCCACAGTTGCCTTCCGGCATCATTGTCGAGCTGATCAGCCGTTTCCAGCAGGACATTGCGGCGCATCTGCAAAGCATGGATTTTGGTTTCCAGCCCTTGTTGCCGGACGATGACGAAGAGTTGGTGTTTCGCCTGGAAGCCCTGGGCCGCTGGTGTGATGGTTTCAACATGGGCTTTGCTGCCAGCGGTCTTCAGGATAAGTCGATTCTGGAGGAAACCCGGGAAGTGCTGCATGACTTCGCCAGGATTGCAGAGCTCGATGAGTCCAACAGTGATGGGGAGGATCAGGAGCAGAACGAGGAGGATTACACTGAAATCGTCGAATATGTACGCATGGCGGCCACTTCGGTATATATGCAGAATGGCGTTCTGGAGACAGAGTCTCGGGACACTGATGGGATAAACAGGCATTAAAACGAAAATGGCAGCCAACATGAAAATCAAGCTCAGCGAATTCAAGCGAAGAAGAAAGGAACTGATGGCTCAGATGGAGCCCAACAGCATTGCCATCCTGGCGGCGGCGGAACCCGTACTGCGCAATGGTGATGCGTATTTTCCCTATCGGCAGAACAGTGACTTCCACTATTTGAGCGGTTTTGCCGAGGCCAATGCAGTGCTGGTGCTGATTCCAGGCCGCAAGCAGGGTGAATGCCTGCTGTTTTGCCAGGACAAGGATCCGCTCAAGGAGCTTTGGCATGGCAAACTGCTGGGTCCGGAGGCTGCCATCGCCGACCTGGGCATGGATGATGCCTTTCCGGTAACCGATATCGACGACATTCTGCCGGGCCTGATCGAGGGCCGCGAGCGCGTGTATTATGCCATGGGCAAAGACGCGAATTTCGATCACCGGGTCATGGAATGGGTCAAGGTGATCCGCTCCAAGGCCCGCAGCGGGGCGCACTCGCCGGGGGAATTTCTGATGCTGGATCATCTCCTGCACGAAATGCGTCTGATCAAGTCGCCGGCTGAACTGAAAGTGATGCGGGCTTCGGCCGGGATTGCCGTTCGCGCGCACAAGCGGGCACTGCAATTGTGCCGGCCGGATCTTTACGAATATGAGCTGGAAGCCGAATATCTGCATGAATTTACCCGCTCGGGCTGTCGTTCTGCGGCTTATTCCTCCATTGTCGCCGCAGGGGACAATGCCTGTATTCTGCATTACACGGAAAATACGGCCCGGCTCAAGGATGGCGATCTGATCCTGATCGATGCCGGCTGCGAGTATGAATATTATGCCTCCGACATCACCCGTACCTTCCCGGTCAACGGCAAATTCAGTCCGGAGCAGCGGGCGATCTACGAATTGGTGCTGGAGGCCCAGCTTGCTGCGATTGCACATGTCAGGCCGGGCGTGCCCTGGGATGAACCCCATAACATCACTGTCAGGGTGATCACGACCGGCCTGAAAAAACTGGGTCTGTTGCAGGGCCGGGTGGACAAGTTGATCGAGAGCGGTGCCTATCGCGATTTCTACATGCACCGGGCCGGTCATTGGCTGGGCATGGATGTGCATGATGTGGGCGATTACAAGATAGCCGACAACTGGCGCGAGCTGGAAACCGGTATGGTCTTGACCGTGGAGCCGGGCCTGTATATTGCCGCCGATAACAAAAAGGTCGATAAAAAGTGGCGCGGGATTGGTGTGCGCATCGAAGATGATGTCGCCGTCACCAGGGATGGCCATGAGGTTCTGACGGCAGACTTGCCCAAGTCTGTCGAAGAAATTGAACATTTCATGAGTTGAAGGCAGCGATGCACGAGCTTCCCCATTATGATCTGGTGATAGTCGGTGGCGGCATGGTGGGAGCCAGTCTTGCCTGCGCGTTGCGAAGCCATGGGGGCAGGCCAGGCTTGCGGATTCTGGTGCTGGAAGCGGCAGCGGTGCACGCTGGCGAACAGCCTGCTCAAGAGAGTTTTGATGCCAGAAGCACGGCGCTGTCCCAGGGCAGTGCCGACTATTTCAGGGCCATGGGTCTGTGGGAGTCTTTGCTGCCGGAGGTCACGGCAATCAAGAAAATTCATGTCTCCGATCAGGGTCGTTTCGGCGCCGTGCGGATCGACAGCCGGGAGCAGGATGTCACCGCGCTGGGTTATGTCATTCCAAACAGCTGCCTCGGCAAGGTTCTCAATCAGGCCTTGTTGCAGCAGGACTCGTTCGAGTTTTGGAGCGGGGCCCGGGTCAGTGACATTCTTCCCGGGCAGGGTTTCAGTACCCTGAAGGTGCTGCACCAGGATAGAAACCTGCAAATAGCCGCCGCGCTGGTGGTGCTGGCGGAAGGCGGGCGTTCCGATCTGGGGGAAAAACTGGGCATTGCGCGGCAGGTCCGCGACTACCGGCAGACGGCCATCATCGGCAATGTGGCCTTTTCCCAGGCCCATCAGGGTGTGGCCTATGAGCGTTTCACCCCTCATGGCCCGCTGGCACTACTGCCGTTGCCGGCCCTTCCCGGCGATGCCGGTGCCCGGCACCGGGCAGCCCTGGTCTGGACTCACAGTAGCTCGGCCGCAGAGGGCATCATGGCCCTGCCGGATGCCGGGTTTCTGCGCGAATTGCAGCGGGCATTCGGGTATCGGCTGGGTCAATTTACCCGGATAGGGGAAAGGGCCGCCTATCCTCTGCGCCTGATACAGGCCGAGGAGCAGGTGCGCCCGGGCCTGGTTCTGCTGGGCAATACGGCGCACACCTTGCATCCGGTGGCGGGCCAGGGTTTCAATCTGGCACTGCGTGATACCATGGTGCTGGCGGAGTTCATCCTGACGGCGCTGTCACATAATGACAACCCGGGGGCGCTCAAGACCCTGCAGGCCTACCAGGGGCGCTGTGCCACTGATCAGGAGCGCACCATCATCTTCAGTGACACCATGACCCGGCTGTTTTCCACGGACAATCAGATGCTGGCGTGGGTGCGAAAATTTGGCTTGGTCAGCATCGATCTGATTCCGGCATTGAAAACTGCGCTCAGTCAGCAGGCCATGGGTCTGGCAGGCCGCAGAGCGATTGTTGGCGACAAGAGGCATACCTTGTGAATACTCTGGCACAACTTATCAGACAGCTCGAAGAAAGCCTGCTGCATAACGATTTCAGCGCGGATCCGCAATTGCTGGACAGCCTGCTGGCGGCGGAATTCGAGGAGATCGGCCCGGGCGGAAACAAGACCAGCCGTCAACAGGTAATAGAATGGTTGTTGCATAAACCGGCAGATGCGCGCTGGAGGTTTACGGATTTCAGGATCAAACCCCTGGCGGAGGATCTGGTGCTGGCCCTTTACCATGCGCAGCAAGCAGATCCTCAGGCCAGGGTTTCCAAAGGTTCCATGCGGGCATCCGTGTGGAAGAGAGTGCCGGGTGAAGCCCATGCCTGGCAAATGCTTTTCCACCAGGCAACCCGCGTGCTTTGAGCGGCCCGGGGGAATCCGTATTTTTCATCTGGCCTTGCACGTCCTGGTTCCGTTGGCACTTGCCCGCTTCGCTTTTCCGCGCCATTGGCCGCGGGCATTTCTGATCATGCTGGCCACCATGGCGGTGGACCTGGATCACCTGCTGGCCGAGCCAATTTATGATCCTCTGCGTTGCAGCATAGGCTTTCATCCCCTGCACGGGATCGTGCCGATCGGTATTTACCTGCTGCTGTGCCTGATGCCGTTTTCCCGGCTGGCTGGCATCGGTTTGCTGCTGCATATGGGGCTGGATTTTCTGGATTGCCTGATGCTGTAGAAGCCGGGACAGCCATGGCCGTCATTCTCGCGCAGCCAGGCAACCTTGTGTCATGCAGGTTCAATGAAAGGCCCGGGCAGTGGGGCAGGCTCTCCGGGGGACGCTACGAGTTCATCCCTGAAGGCTCTCTTCGGGC
>JAVVEZ010000012.1:0-56979 GCA_032250895.1 Pseudomonadales bacterium
CTCGGCTTCCTGTCCCCGTACCAGCCGCACCAGCAGCTCGTTGACATACAGGGCTCCATACAGATGCTGCCCCTTGAAAAAAAAGGCACTGGCCAGCAACTCGACATTGCGCAGGGTCTTCAGTTCATGCCGTCCAGACAATGAAACCAGCAAAGGCGTGAAGGCCTGCAAAAGACCCTTGCTTTTCGACTTGATACCCCGCACACCTCTGGCAATGGCGCTCATGCGCCCATAATCCCGGGTAAGCAAATCCAGTAGCAGGCTACTGTCACGGAAGGGCCGGGCATGAAGGAGATAAGCCGGCTGCAGATCGATGGAATCAATCATAACCCAGACTGCGCAAGGCCCTGTCATCATCGGACCAGCCACCTTTTACCTTGACCCAGAGTTTCAACATCACCTTGATGTCAAATAGCCGTTCCAGATCCTTCCTGGCTTCTGAACCAATCAGGCGCAGGCGTTTGCCATCCTGGCCGATGACAATTTTTTTCTGTCCGGCCTTTTCTACGAGAATCAGTGCGGAAATATGAAGAATGCCGGAGATTTCCCTGAATTCCTCGATTTCCACCGCCACCTCATAAGGCAGTTCCTCCCCCATCTGCCGGGTAATCTTTTCCCGAATGAATTCTGCGGCAATAAAGCGCGAGTTTTTATCGGTCAACTGTTCTGCCGGGAACATGAAGGGCCCCTGAGGCAGATAATGAACGATGGCCTTCTCCAATTCCTGTACATTGTGCCCTTTCAGTGCCGAAAGCGGGATTATTTCGCTGAAGACACGCCGCTTTGAAATTTTATCGATGAAGGGCAGCAATACTTCCTTGTCATCCAGCAGATCCGACTTGTTGACGAGCAACAACACCGGACAGGACGCCTGCTGAAGATTGCTGAAAACCAACTCATCTTCCTCCGTCCACCTGACCCGATCAACAACGAAAAGAATAACATCAACGTCCTGAATCACGCTTCCCACGGTTTTATTCATGTAGCGATTCAGGGCCTTGTCGTTTCGACTGTGCAATCCAGGCGTATCGACATAGATGATCTGGACATCATCAGTCGTTTTGATGCCCAGAATTCGGTGACGGGTGGTCTGGGGCTTGCGGGAAGTAATGCTTAATTTCTGGCCAATGAGGTAGTTGAGCAGGGTTGATTTGCCAACATTGGGCCTGCCTATCAGTGCGACCAAGCCACATTTCGACCCGACGCTGTCGCTCATGGAGCAAGTCCCAGGGCTGCCAGCGCCAGCCTGGCCACATTTTGCTCCGCTTCACGACGGCTACTGCCCTGACCGGAAATCGCATCCGGCAAAACAGCAATGCTGCAGCGGACATAAAAAATCTGATCGTGGTCCTGTCCTGTCACCTTGGATACCTCATATTGGGGCAGATCGATTTTCTTTGCCTGCAGGTATTCCTGGAGGCGGGTCTTGGCATCCTTCTGGGGCTCCCCGAGGTCGAGCCGCTGCAAGCGGGGAGCAAACCATTGAATCACCTTGTCACGGCATACCTGAAGGCCGGCATCGATAAACAGCGCACATATAACGGCTTCCAGGGCATCTGCCAGAATCGAATCCCGATTCGCGCCGCCACTCTTCAATTCGCCACTGCCCAGAATGAGATAGTTTCCAAGTCCGAGATTCCGGGCAATTTCAGCCAATGTGGCTTTTTGCACCAGAGCGGCTCTGAAGCGACTCAACTCGCCTTCACTGGCCTGAGGGAATTTTGTGAACAATTCGTGACTGATAACAAAGCCAAGCACTGAATCCCCGAGGAATTCAAGTCTTTCATTGTTGGCTTTGCCAACACTACAATGGCTCAATGCAAGTTTCAATAACTCTGGATTCTCGAATTCATAACCAATTTTTTTGATCAGGCCGGAGAGTTTTGACATTCAAAAACCTCTGATTGATTCCAATCCATCTCCGCAGGAGCCACCAATACTCACTGGAAACGGCCCGGCACAGGAAAATACGACATCAACGCGGCGCATTTTTATCGAATCTGTTTTGAAAGGTAAGGACCGCATCGATGTTATAAAACAGATGGACCCTGGATTCGTAGTTGATATCGACATAGTCCCTGCCATTTTCCCTGACCACCTGGATATTGGTGGCCTTGAAATCCCGGATATTGTTCAGCAAAAGAGTTTTCATGACATCCTGCCGGATGTCATTGATATTCATTTGTGCCAGATCATTATTGGCAATCACACCCTCCATGGCGTTCGTGATCACATTGTTATCCATGTAGGAAGGTGCCAGTTTGAGCGCTGAAGTCAAAAACAGCCCCAACAACACCAGCATCAGCAGGCTGGCATACATGGAAGCCCCGCTCTGGAAAAAAGCCATCTTTATTACAAACCTGTTCTCCGCAATTTTCATATGGCACACGGTTCATTCTTGTTCATTAAGCCAGCGGCTGGAGGAAAACTCAGGAAGATTCAATCCAGGCTCTTTGTGCATCCAGACGGCGATGGCTTTCCCGACGATATTGGCTTCCGGTACCGGCCCCCAGCGTCGGCTGTCATCACTGTTGTCCCTGTTGTCACCCATCATGAAGTAGTACCCTTCCGGGACGATTCTACCTTCCGGCTGCATCCAGTAATCCGGCCCCATGTAGCGCGGCGTGGGAGCAGTATAAATATCATGTTTCACGTCACCTAGCTGCTCTTTCAGATAGATGACCTGTGGCGTCTCATTGCGCAGAAAAGCCACAAATTCCTGATCCACCGCTTTGCCATTGATATAGACCACCTTGTCTTCATAGCGCACATGATCGCCCGGCAACCCCACGACACGCTTGATAAAGTAACTGGGATCATGAGGCGGAATAAAGACCATGATATCGCCTCGTTTGGGTTCGGCAACATCCATGATCTTGGTGCCAATGACGGGAAGGCGTACACCATAGGCATATTTGTTCACCAGAATAAAATCCCCCACTTTCAGAGTGGGAATCATCGAACCGGTGGGTATCTGGAATGGTTCAAACAAAAATGAACGCAGCAGCAGGACCAGCAACAGCACAGGAAAAAACGACTTGGCATACTCTACTACGAGCGGTTCCTGTTGCAAAGCATGGATTTGCTCCAGCAGTTTTGCTTTTGCGGCAGCCTCCTTCCCTGCTTCCTCCGGCGCCTGTTCAGCAGTCAAATCGGCTTCGCTCAAATTCTTGAGCCTGAGAAATTCCTGCACCCGCGAGCGGCGTGGCCCTGCCAGAAAAACCTGGTCATAAAGCCAAACCAGGCCACTGACAAGTACCAGAATAAACAACAACAGGGAATAATCTATATTCATTATTTATCAACCTTCAATATTGCCAGAAAGGCTTCCTGGGGAACTTCAACATTTCCTACCTGCTTCATCCGTTTTTTCCCGGCCTTCTGTTTCTCCAGGAGTTTTTTCTTACGGGTAATATCCCCCCCGTAACACTTGGCAATAACATTTTTGCGCAGGGCCTTGACGGTGGTACGGGCAATGATCTGTGCCCCTATTGCCGCCTGAATCGCCACATCATACAACTGTCGCGGAATCAGTTCCTTCATTTTCTCCGTCAGCAGGCGTCCCTTGGCCTGGGCCTGGTCACGGTGCACAATCAATGCCAGCGCATCGACGGTATCGCCGTTGATCATGACGTCGAGCTTGGTCAGATTGGCCGCCTGGAAACGGATAAAATGATAGTCCAGAGAAGCATAACCCCGACTTACCGATTTAAGCCGGTCAAAAAAATCCAGCACAACTTCATTCATTGGCAATTCATAACGAATGGCTACCTGCTTGCCAACAAACTGCATGTCTTTCTGAACGCCGCGTTTTTCAATGCAGAGTGCGAGAACATTGCCCACGTAAGCCTGGGGAACCAGAATGTTGGCCTCCACGATTGGCTCCCGCATCTCTTCAATTTCATTGCTCGGAGGGAGTCGTGACGGGCTCTCCACCTTGACCATTTCTCCCTTTTTGGTGAGAACTTCGTAGACCACCGTGGGTGCTGAAGTAATAAGATCCAGGTCATACTCACGTTCCAGCCGTTCCTGAACGATCTCCATGTGCAGCATGCCGAGAAATCCACAGCGAAAACCAACCCCCAGCGCATCGGAATTTTCCGGCTCATAGGCCAATGCCGCATCATTCAATCTCAGCTTTTCCAGCGCATCACGGAAGTTTTCATAATCATCGGCACTCACTGGAAAAAGCCCGGCATATACCTGCGCCTGAACCTTTTTAAAACCTGGCAGTGCAGGTACATCCGGTGTTTTTGCGTGGGTAATGGTGTCCCCGACCGGGGCCCCCTGTATCTCCTTGATATTGGCTTCTATAAAACCCACCTCGCCAGCTTTCAGGGCATTTGTCACCTGTCTTTTGGGGGTGAAAATGCCCACATTGTCGACCACATGTATTTTTCCTGTGGATTTGGCGATTATCTTGTCGCCCTTTTTCACAATCCCCTGCCTGACGCGTACCAGGGAGACCACACCCAGGTAATTGTCAAACCAGGAGTCAATGATCAGTGCCTGAAGATTGGCTTGCGTATCACCTGTCGGCGCCGGCACCAGTTTGATAAGGCTTTCCAGAATTTCCGGTACGCCCTGCCCACTCTTGGCACTGGCCAGTACTGCCTGCTGTGCATCGATGCCGATGATTTCCTCAATTTCCTGCTTCACCCGTTCCGGTTCAGCCTGGGGTAAATCCATTTTATTGAGAACAGGGATAACCTCCAGGCCCTGTTCTATGGCTGTATAGCAATTGGCAACCGACTGCGCCTCAACGCCCTGGGCAGCATCCACTATCAGCAGAGCACCTTCACAGGCCGCCAGGGATCGGGAAACCTCATAACTGAAGTCAACGTGGCCGGGGGTATCAATAAAATTCAGTTGATATGTTTCACCATTTTCAGCGGTATAGTCGAGAGTGACACTCTGGGCCTTGATGGTGATGCCCCGTTCCCGCTCAATATCCAGTGAGTCCAGAACCTGCTCGGACATTTCCCGCTGACTCAGGCCTCCACAGAGTTGAATGAAACGGTCAGCAAGCGTCGATTTACCGTGATCAATATGGGCGATAATCGAAAAATTCCGGATATGACTGAGATCGTTCACCTGAGGATGACACCCACTGATTAAAAAGGCGCAAGTCTACAGGAACTCGAAAAAGACCGCCATCCAGAACGCCGTGTTGCCCGGACCGTTCATTGAAAATGGCCGGGGATTCTCTCAGCGCCCATACCTTCGCAAAAACCTGTCGACGCTATTCAGGAAGCCTCTCGGCGATTCTGATGGTGAAAAAGGATTGTCGTCCATTGCGGGCAACCAGCAAGGGCAGCGCCCGTCCGGAAGGCAGACTGCCGACGATCTTCTGAAAGTCGCTCACCGATTCAATCTGTTCACCATTGAGGCTGATCAGAATATCGCCCTTGCGCAGGCCTGCATCAGACGCAACCTTGCCCCTGACCTTAGCGACGACAACCCCCCCGACAATGTCCAGGGATTTCAGAATCTCACGATCCACGTCGCTGACGTCGAGTCCCAGAGGATCCCTTGCCGATTGCAAAAGCGACACCCGGGCCCTTTCAGTATCCTCCAGTTTACCCACCGTCATCCTCAGGGCCTGGTTCCTGCCGTCCCGGATAATATCTACCGTGGCCCTGGAACCCGGTGTGGCCAGTCCGACATGATAAGGTAAATCACCACTGTTTCTGATCTGTTCATCATTGAATCCAACAACAATATCACCGGTTTTGAAGCCAGCGATATCGGCTGGACTGCCTTTTTGTACATCATCGATCAAGGCGCCATGGGGCCGGTCAAGATGAAAGGCTTCGGCAAGAGTCTGAGTCACATCGCCTATCTGTACCCCCATCCAGCCTCTGGAAACCTCTCCATGTGCCCGAATCTGTCCCACGACATTAATGGCCACATCGACCGGAATCGCAAAGGAAAGTCCGATCGAACCACCGGAATTGGTAAAAATCTGCGAGTTGATGCCGATCACTTCCCCGGCCAGGTTGAACAAGGGACCTCCCGAATGCCCGGGATTGATCGCAACGTCGGTCTGGATGTAGGAAACATAATTCCCTGCGTCTTCAGAAGGCAGACTGCGGCCGATATAGCTCACAATACCGGCAGCCACCGAGTAACTGAGGCCAAAAGGTGAACCGATGGCCAGGACCCATTCCCCCACCTTGAGATTGTGGGAACGTCCCAAACGTACCGAGGGCAGGTTTTGCGCCTCTATTTTAAGCACGGCCAGATCGGAACGCTTATCCGAACCAACGATTTTTGCAATAAATTCACGCTGGTCATTGAGAGTGACCTTGACTTCATCAGCCTGGTCAATCACATGATGATTGGTGATGATGAAGCCATCAGGGGAAATGAGGAATCCGGAACCCACCGAGGCCCTTTCGCGATTTCTGTTTCCCAGCGGGGCGGGCAGACTGTCACCATAGAAATAACGCAGAATTTCCTCAATATTTTGTCTGTCTTCATTGTCCTCGGGATTGGCTCTGCGCACCGTACTGACATTGACAATGGCCGGTGCGTTGGTTTCAACCAGCCCTGTAAACTCCGGTAGTCCCTGGGCCGAAGCCTGCTGCATCACCAGGGCAAATATCAGGAACAAGGTCCCGTACAAGAAAATTCGGCGGGTTGGCATCATGGCGCGCTGACTCCAGAGTTATTCAGAGGTTCCCTAAACATCGAGCAGGACGGCCTGGTAATCAGGATTATTCAAATACCTGGACTGATAATGTCTGATCAGATAGAAACCAAGGGCAAGGCCGGCCATACCGGAAAACGCAATGACTGCTTCGCTGGCTCCCAGAAACTGGGCGAAACCGGCGAACAGCATCAGGCCAGCCAGGGGTGACAGGTAAAACAGAAGGGATATACGCAGAATCATGGAATCCGCTATGCCGATTCGGACAGAATCACCCACCGCGAGATCCTGTAATCGCCGCATGTCGGAAACCAGCACATATACACGATTGGAACGAGTGCCGTGAGCTTTTGCCAGCAGACTGTGTCCACAGGTCTTGTTCGCGGTGCAGCTGCCACATTGACTCTTGTTACGGGCCTCAACCCAGAGACCATTCCCGTCAATAGCCGCCACTCGGGCTACTTCACTCAACATTGCTTGTTCCACCTGCCAGTCTGATTCACTGCGCCCATGATAGCAGGGATCGGAGCGTGTGGTAATCCAGTCCGGATCAGGGCTGGCCGGGCACAGTTTGAATCGAATAGTTTACGGGAATTTCAAGCGGGAGCGGGCTTTCTTCAAACTGCCGGTATACAGCTTGCTGCAAGCGATCCCGGGCGGCTTGATCCAGAGCAGATGAAGAACCCTGATCAGTGGACGTGATTCTGGTATTGACCGGAATGGACTGTCTGACGTAGTTCGAAGAGTAGTTCGAAGAGTAGTTGGCCGAAGAGTTGATGCCAACATTGGATGAATTTTCAGCCAGCCTTGTGTCAAGATCACCATCACCGCGTTTGCTGATCAATTCTGCGCTAAACAACACCACCAGCGCGACAGAAGCGGCAACCGTGCCCTGCCCCAGATATTGCCAGAACCTGCCCAGAACTGGCGCGTCACTGGATTTGGGATGGGGTTTTGTCTGCGGGAGGGTTTCATTTGCAAGGGCCTGCTGAATACCGGGAAGGAGATTGACATTCGCACGGGGGTGGGCACTGTGCTTCAAACTGGCACTCAGCAGATGATAGCGCCGCCAGGTTTCCAGCAGACTGTCATCTGTTGCCATATGCTTGATGATCCGGCGCAATTCAAGTTCGCCCGCCTCGTTGTCCATCAGAGCAGAAAGCGATTCCCGCTGTTTATCATTATCAAGACCCATATCACCCTCTTTTTAATGGCGGCTTTACTGCTGCACCGACTTGTTCATTGGCAGTTGTAGCGGAACCACGGCAAGGATCATTTGCTTTTCTGATCCGGACAGATGAATCCGATAACTAGCTAGACAGTGCATTTCACAAAAAATTCACATTTTTTTATATTCTCATGTCAAGGTCACACCGCCCCCGTAAAGCGGGCATTTCCCTCAGGAACCATCCAGCAAGGGCCTTATTTTCTTGTCAAGCGCCTCTCTGGCGCGAAATATCCGGGATCTGACCGTTCCCACGGGACAGCCCATGATCTCGGTGATCTCCTCATAACTCAGGCCATTGAATTCCCTGAGCGTAAAGGCCGTTCTGAGCTCTTCAGGCAATTCATCGATGGCCCTGTCGATGACCTGTCTGAGATCATCGCGGGCCAGGTTGGCCTCCGGACTTTCGATATCTGTCAGTGCCGCCTGGGTCTCCAGATACTCCGCATCCTCCACATCCACATCCGTTGCGGGCGGCCTCCTGCCCTTTGCCACCATATAGTTCTTTGCCGTATTGATGGCTATCCGATACAACCAGGTATAAAAAAGACTGTCCCCCCGAAAGCTGGGCAAGGCCCTGTAAGCCTTGATAAAGGCCTCCTGACAGATATCCTCCACTTCCTGTGGATCCCTGATATAACGCCCGACAAGATTCAGCACCCGGTGCTGATAACGCAAAACCAAGAGATCAAAAGCCCGTTTATCACCCGCAAATACCCGATCAACCAGTTGCTGATCCGTGATCTCTTCCTTTGACAGCCCCAACTTCTGCTCCAACTTTCTCATGTTCCCATTGACTACGTGGATATCGCAGAAACAGAGCTTATCATGACCAGCATCTTCCAGAAGGTTGACCATAAACCGACGTCAAAAGTTCTCAATATGATAATTCCACTCTGCATATCTGCCCCCAGAGGGTTAAAATGAGATACTTAACCGTCCACTGAAGCATTTTATGCCAGATCATACCTCATCTTCTCCCTCTCATGATAACGATGTTCTCATCATTGGCGGGGGGGCCGCCGGTCTCAGCCTGGCACTCAGAATCGCCGAATTCGCCAAAGTCACGATCCTGAGCAAAAGTTCCCTGAAGGAAGGTTCCACCTATTACGCCCAGGGTGGAATCGCTGCCGTCCTCGACGAAGCAGACAGCCGGGATTCCCATATCGAGGATACGCTGGTGGCCGGTGCCGGACTGTGCCATCGGGACATTGTCGAATACACCGTGTCACGCAGCCAGGAATGCATTGAATGGCTTATTCAGCAGGGACTGGAATTCAGCCGGGGATATGAGCCGGGT
Source organism: Pseudomonadales bacterium (assembly GCA_032250895.1). Lineage (GTDB taxonomy): Bacteria > Pseudomonadota > Gammaproteobacteria > Pseudomonadales > Pseudohongiellaceae > JAVVEZ01. Next base: position 9,178 of record JAVVEZ010000012.1, read on the forward strand.
CAGGAAATACCCAAAGGGCGTTTCAGCGAATTTCATCTTGCCAGGGAAGGTGGTCACAGCCACCGCCGTGTCATTCATGCCGCCGACGCCACCGGCAAGGCCGTGTTTGAAACTCTTTCACAACAGGTCTTGAAACACCCCAACATTTCTTTCTGCACCGATACCATCGCGGTCGATCTGATTACCCGCCACAAACTCGGCTACCCGGAAAACGCCTGTGTCGGCGCCTACGTTCTCAATGAAGTCAGCGGCAAAGTTTCTGTCTACCGGGCCCGCTTCGTGGTGCTGGCGACCGGCGGTGCCAGCAAGGCCTATCTCTATACCTCCAATCCGGATGGCGCCAGTGGTGATGGCATTGCCATGGCCTGGCGGGCGGGCTGCCGGGTCGCCAACATGGAATTCAACCAGTTTCATCCCACCTGTCTATATCATCCGCACGCCAGATCATTTCTGATCACCGAAGCCCTGCGTGGAGAGGGCGCCCTGCTCCGGCTGCCGGACGGTTCCCGCTTTATGCCAGCCTTTCATGAACGGGCTGAACTCGCTCCCCGTGACATTGTGGCAAGAGCCATAGACCATGAGATGAAACGGCTGGGCTGTGATTGCGTCTATCTCGATATCAGCCACAAACCGAAAGAATTCATTCTCGAGCATTTTCCCACCATCTACCGCCGCTGCCTCGACTTCGGGATTGACATTACCACACAGAAAATACCGGTGGTTCCCGCCGCCCATTATAGTTGCGGGGGCATCATGGTGGATAAAAACGGCCTGACCGATGTTGGCAATCTGTACGCCATCGGTGAAACCAGTTTCACCGGCCTGCATGGCGCCAACCGCATGGCCAGCAATTCATTGCTGGAATGTTTCGTCTTTGCATTTTCCGCAGCTGAACACATCAGGAATCATATTGCCCAGATCGGTCTTTGCGATGGGATTCCAGCCTGGGATGAAAGCCAGGTGACCGATTCCGACGAGGACGTGGTGATCGCCCATAACTGGGATGAAATCCGCCGCTTCATGTGGGATTATGTCGGCATTGTCAGAACCGATAAACGTTTGCAAAGAGCGCGCCACAGAATCGAGTTGCTGCGCAAGGAAATTCACGAGTATTACAGTAATTATCGTGTCGGCACCCATCTGCTGGAATTGAGAAACCTGGCCTTGGTGGCAGAGCTGATCATCCATTCAGCGATAAGCAGAAAGGAAAGTCGTGGTTTGCACTTCACGCTGGATTACCCCGAAAAAAGTGCCACGTGCGAAGACACGATTCTGATTCCACGCAATCATCGCAAGGATTGAATACCCGCCGGGGATGGAGCCTGAGCGTTTCTATGACGCAGGATCAGTGCCACCATTCTTTGCAAAGCTTCGTTGGGAGGATCGACCTTGCCTATCAACCACACATAGAGGTCCTGGTCCTCCTCTTTCAGCAAGCGCTGGTAATCCTGTTGGCTGTTTTCATCCAGTGTACGCAAAGTCTGCTCAACAAAAGGCAGCAGTATCAGGTCCAGTTCCAGCATGCCGCGTCGGCTGTGCCAATACATTCGCTTATAATCTGTTTCCGAAAACATGGGTTTCCTGTGTGTACAACATGAAAAACGTCAAGAAATATAGAGAGGCCGCATCATAGACCGATCATCCACCTTGGTGCAAATACCGGCCTTCTCCAGCCGGCATGCCATCGCCCCGGGATTCCCTTATACTGCAAAACAAGACCCCTAACACCTGAATCGAGCACGTGCAATGAACAACTTTTTCGTCACTCTCCAGCAGAGGGAACTGCTCGCCGTCAAGGGAGAGGACAGCGGCAAATTTTTACAGGGTCAACTGACCTGTGATGTAGAAGCCTTGAGCATTGGCGGGCACTGCCTGGGCGCCTCCTGCAACAATAAAGGCCGGGTTCTCAGCAGTTTTCGCCTGTTCAGGGCTGAAGAGGGTTTTTATCTGGAAATGGCGCCGGGACTGCTCTCTGCTACCCGGCAAAATCTGGATACCTTTATCGTTTTTTACAAACAGGCCAGAACCGAAGATGCCTCCTCACTGTTTTACCGCCTCGGCGCAGTTGGTCCCGACGTGAAGGCGGTTCTGTCCGAAATCTGGCCACGGTTGCCAGAAGGTCCCGGTTTGAGTGTCTGCCATCAGGGCAGCCACTTGCTGACGCTGTCCGCTCCTGATGCGGCAGTTCCCAGATTTGAACTCTGGCTGGCAGCCAAGCGGGCAACGGCAATGTTGGCAGAAATCAGTGAGGCGCTGCCGGAAAGAGAAGCCGAGGCCTGGGAACTGCTTGATATGAGAGCCGGCATCTATTATCTGCAAGCCGATGACATCGGCCTGTTCACGCCTCAAGTGCTCAATTACGACCTCAATGGCACCATCAACTTCAGGAAGGGCTGCTACACCGGACAGGAGATCGTCGCCCGCATGCACTACCGTTCCACTGCGAAGAAACGCCTCTACCACCTGAACCTGAGCAGCTCGCTGGATATGTCCAACAAGGCCTTTGTCACCCTGATTGCCCGGGATAGTGGGCAAGAGTTGGGCAATACCCTGAGCTTGCTGAAAAACGATGCCAATGATTATGAAGCCCTGGCCATCCTGAACACCGAGGTGTTCAACGAAAGGCAAGCGCTCATGTTGCGTGGGGATCCCGGTGCCAGCATCACACTGACGGCGCTTGACTGAGAAGGTATTGCGCTGTCATCTCAGTGTTTTAACCATCAGACTTGTTGGACTTATTCAGTACTTCTCTGATTTTTCTGCCCAGGTCCTGCGGCCGGTATGGCTTCTGCAGCAATTCCACACCCTGATCCAGACGCCCATGGTGTACCACGGCATTTTCGGTATAGCCGGATGTGTACAGAACCGGCAAGCCTGACCTGATTTGCGCAGCGGCTGCCGCCAGCTGTGGTCCGTTCATGCCGCCCGGCATCACGATGTCAGTAAAAAGGAGGTCAAAGTCTGGAATCTCCTTCAGCAAGGCCAGCGCGTCCACTCCATTGTTGGCACTGATCACCTGATAACCCAGTGCCTTGAGTTGTTCCTGGGCATATTCCCGTACCAGGTCATCATCTTCCACCAGCAGAATCTTTTCCGTGCCTGCCACTTTCTCCAGGCCGGACACCCTTTCCAATTGCGCAATTTTGGAACTGCTGGAACGGGGTAGATAAAGTTTGAGCGTAGTGCCCTGCCCCAGTTCGGAATAAATTTTGATGTGGCCGCTGGATTGTTTGATAAAGCCGAACACCATACTGAGACCCAGGCCACTGCCCTTGCCGACAGCCTTGGTCGTATAAAAGGGTTCGAAGGCATACTGCATGGTTTCCGGCGTCATCCCGGTACCGGTGTCCGAGACGGCCACCATGACATACTGACCGGGGCTCAGTTCCGTGTGGTGACGCGTATAATCCTGGTCCAGATAGACATTGGCTGTTTCAATGGTCAGCTTGCCGCCGCCGCTCATGGCGTCCCGGGCATTGATGCAAAGATTCAAAATGGCGCTTTCCAGTTGGCCCGCATCGACGAAGGCCGGCCACAGCCCCCCGCCGCGGACAAACTCGATTTCTATATTGTCCCCCAGCGTCCGGCGCAACAGGGCATCCATATCGGCAATCAGACGGCTGACATCGGTAACCTTGGGGGCAAGAGCCTGACGCCGGGCGAAGGCCAGCAGACGCCCGGTCAGCTCCGCGCCGCGTTCAGCGGCCATCCGGGCCATCTCTGCCAGCGGCCTGAGTTTCTGGTTGGAGCTGAGACTTTCTTCCAGGATCTCGGCATTGCCCAGGATCACCGTCAGCAGGTTATTGAAATCATGGGCAATACCGCCCGTCAACTGACCGATGGCCTCCAGCCGCTGGGCCTGTCTGAGCTGCTGTTCCAGACTCAACTGATGCGTCATGTCGCTGATACTGCCTACCATGCGTATACCGGTACCCTGCACGTCACGAATGACATAGCCCCGATCCATGACCTGGGCAAAAGAACCGTCATGGCGCCGGAAGCGGTATTGCGCTGACCATCGGTTCTCCGAGCCCTGGATGACGGCGTTGATGCCGTCCACCACGGACTGGGCGTCTTCTGGATGGATATTCTCTATCCAGAACCCGGAACCCCGCTGGTAGGCCGTGGCGACATCATGACCAAAGACCTCGTTCAATCCCGGGCTCCACCAGATGGTATCTGCCTCCAACTCCCAGTCCCAAACGATATCTGCGGTGGCATCGGCGACGGCCCTGAAGCGTTGCTCCGATTCCATCACCGCCAGTTCCGCCTGTTTGGTTTGCGTAATATCGCGGGCGACGCCGACGATTCGACTCACCTCTCCGGCCTCATCACGCACCAGGAAACCCTTGTCAAACACCCAGCGCACTTCACCATTGGCAAGCACGACCCGGTATTCGATGCCCTGTTCCCGACTGAGCATGACACGTTGGAAACGCCCCCGGTCCTCGGGATGGATGGCCTCTAGCCAGACTCCGGGATCATCATACAGGGCCTGGCGGGAAAAGCCCCAGATTCGCTCATAGGCCGGACTGACATACAGGATACAGGCTTTCTGAAAATCAAAGATCCAGAACATTTCCTCGATATTGTCCGCCAGCAGTTTGAATTTCTCTTCGCTGTCACGCAGAGAGTCGCTCAGGTACACATGCTCGATGGCAATCCGCAACAGATGTTCCACCTGACGGATGATGGCAATGTCGTCGGGATCGGGGGAGGATGGTTTACTGCCGTAGAGGGCAAAGGTCGCCAGGACATCTCCGTTCGCATCCAGCACCGGCATCGACCAGCACGACCTGAGCCCATACTCCCTGGTCAGTTCCCGGTAGTCCTGAAACAGAGGATCGGTTTCGGTATCCGCAACCACCACCAGTTCATGACGATGGGCCGCCGTCCCGCAGGCTCCGGCCCGAGGTCCAATGGCCAGGCCGTCTATCGCCTGGCTGTAGGCTTCCGGTAAATTTGGCGCAGCGCCATGCCGCAGATATTTGCCACTTTCATCCACCAGCAGAACCGATGCCTTCATGGTCGGCACCAGACTCTCGACGCTGAACATGACAACATCGAGAAGCGCTGTGAGGGGCTCACCAAGCACCAGCATTTCCAGAATCCGGGCCTGCGCCTGGCTCAGGGCTTCCTGTTGTTTGCGTTTGCTGATCTCACGAAAATAGACGGCCAGACCCTCGACCGTGGCATGCAGCCGGATATCAAACCAGCGTCCGCTTGCCGGAGAACAGAATTCGAAGGCATCCGCACCACCTTCCATCATGGCCCTGCGATAGCGGTTTTCCATTTCGGTATTCAGGAAGCTGCTGAATTCATCCCAGATCACCCTGCCCAGCAGTTCGCTCCGTGGACGCTGAATCAGGGTTTCCGCGCTGCCATTCACAAACGTCATGCACCAGTCACGATCCAGCAAATAGAAGGCATCCGACATGTTTTCCAGGCCATCGTTGAGCTGGGTTGTCAGCATATCGCGTTGCCGGGTCACCGCCACCCGTTCGCTGATGTTTTCAACAATGGCATACAAACAGGAAAGAACCCCGTTCTCATCCCGCTCGCCGGACACGCTGACCCGCACCCAGAGCAGACTGCCAGCCTGGCTTTGCAGGCGTTTTTCGATAAGGAAGTTATCCCGTGCACCCGACCGGAGTTCCTCCAGCAGTACCAGGTTTTCAGGCCGGTCTTGCGGGACGGTCAGGTTGATGAAGTTGATCCGGCCAATTTCTTCCTGCGAACAGGCAATCATCTCGCAGAAGGCATCATTGGCCGCAGTGAGTACGAAGTCCGGCGTGGCAGCAACGAAGCCGTAGGGCGAGCCCCTGAAAAAGCTGAACCGCTCCTCCGCCTTGTCTGTACTCATGCTCACTGCTGCGCGCTCCTTGCCAGGTTAAAACAATGCGGGCCACTTGAAAACTGGAATGTGTTAGGGAGCCATTGAATAACCCGGTATGGCATTGCCTGTCAAACAAAAGATCACTGACTGTCAGTGAATATAATTCACTCTTGCTTTTTACTCAACGTGTAAGTGTATACGAAACCGACGGGGCGGCATCCGGCCTTGGGTAGCCGCCCGCTTGCTGACGTGAATCGAAGAGAAAACCCTGGGAACCTGGTGAAGAGACAATGAAGAATGGGAAGTGTTGAAAATCAAGCAGCGCGGGGGGGCTTTGATCATTGCCTGAATTGGTCGGAGTGGCCGGATTTGAACCGACGACCACAACACCCCCAGTGTTGTGCGCTACCAGGCTGCGCTACACTCCGAAATCCTGGAAAAACGAGAACGTCCATTGTACAGCTTGTCAGCTGGAAAGATAAGTCAAAACTTCTTCTATATCGCCAATCAATGCCTTCAGTTCCTGAGGATTGATGGCGGGCTTGCCTTCACTCTCCGTGCCGCCGAGCATTTGTTGGCGGGCTCCTCCTATCGTAAAGCCCTGTTCATACAACAAACTGCGAATCTGCCGGATAAGAATGACGTCCTGGCGCTGGTAGTAACGTCGATTACCCCTGCGCTTGACTGGCTTCAACTGGGTGAATTCCTGCTCCCAATACCTCAGCACATGGGGTTTGACCTCGCATAACTCACTCACTTCACCAATGGTGAAATAGCGCTTGGCAGGAATCTCTGGCAGCTCTGCGTTATGACTTGGTTCCAGCATAGGATTCCACTCGTGCTTTCAATTTCTGGCCGGGTCTGAAGGTAACCACTCGCCGGGCCTGAATGGGTATTTCTTCCCCCGTTTTCGGATTGCGTCCGGGACGCTGCCGCTTGTCCCGCAGATCAAAATTACCAAAACCTGACAACTTGACTTGCTCATTGGACTCAAGAGACAGGCGTACTTCTTCAAAAAACTGCTCAACCAATTCCTTGGCTTCGCGCTTGTTCAGCCCCATTTCATCAAACAAGCGTTCGGCCATTTCCGCCTTCGTCAGAGCGTTATCACTCATGGTTGTTACCTTAGTTCAGCATTAAATTGCGCTTCTAGTACCTTGATACAACTGTTAATTATGTCATTTATTTCCAGGTCGTTAAGAGTGCGCGAAGGATGCTGCCAGGTCAAGCCCACGGCAAGACTTTTTTTGTTTTTTGCGATATTTTCCCCCTGATAGACATCAAAAACAACGATGTCACTCAGGTAGTCTCCTGCTTTGTGCCGAATTTCCGAAAGGATGGATGCAACATCCTGCTTTGCATCCACCACCAGCGCGATATCACGCCGCACGGACGGAAAACGGGACAACTCCCTCACCTGGGGCAGACTGGCAGGTGTCAGGATGGCGAGTTCCAGCTCAAACAGAAAAACCTTGCCCGGGATGTCCAGTCGCCGCTGCAGCACCGGGTCCAGTGCCCCAAGCCAACCCAGCCCGGCATCGTGACCGTCGCTGTCTTTACGAAGGATCCGGGCGCTGATGCCCTGCTGCAAGGCGGGATGCCGGGCGGGCCTGAAGGTAAACGCAGACCGATCCAGACTTCTGGCAAAAATAGTTTCCAGATCGCCTTTCATATCAAAAAAATCACTGCTGCGGCTCTCCGCTCCCCACTGTTCAGGTAGCTGGTTGCCCCAGATCAGGCCGGCAAGGCCTGCGCTCTGCTGGATATCACCTTCAGCGTCGCGAAAGAATCGCAGTCCCGACTCGAACAGCCGAACCCGGTTCTGCTGCCGGTTCTGGTTGTGTTTGAGGGTCTTGATCAGGCCTGCCCACAAATTGCTGCGCATATGCGCCATATCCTGGGATAGAGGATTGGCCAGTGCCATGACTGTGGCCCCTTCCGGCAGATTCTGCAGAGCTGCTTCCAGACCCGCTTCAACAAAACTATAGGTAACGACTTCCTGATAGCCGAGGTCCGCCAGCAAGCTGCGGACCGCTTTCAGCCCGAAGACAGTTTCCGGTGCTGGTTTCAGACTGAAACGCGACAAGGGTTCGGTGACCGGCAGCCGGTCATAACCGTAAATTCTTGCCACTTCTTCAATCAGATCCTCTTCCAGGCTGATATCAAAGCGCCAGGAGGGCACCGCGAAGGTCCAGCCCTGTTCAGTCTTGTCAATAATCTTCAGACCCAACCTGCCGAGGATATCTTCCACATCCGGAAGCGGCAGGGATAGCCCCAGCAAACTGTTGATTCTGGCGGCACGCAAGCTCACCGGCGGCATGTCAGGCAAGGTCGCCACCGCTTCCGTGATGGGGCCCGCCTCGCCTCCCACGATGGCCAGCAGGAGTTCGCTGGCCCTCTCCATGGCCCGGCGTGGCAAATTGAAATCCACGCCCCGCTCGAAGCGGTGGGCGGCATCCGTCTGCAAGCCATAGGAACGTGCTCTGCCCGCCAGAGCAAGGGGACTGAAGAAAGCACTTTCCAGGAATATATTGTGGGTCTGCGCTGTGACCGAACTGGCCTGCCCTCCCATGATGCCCGCCATCGCCAGGGCCGCACGATGATCCGCAATCACCAGTGTGTCTTCATCAAGGCTGACTTCCTGGCCATCCAGCAACACCAGTTTTTCCTTGTCATGCGCCTTTCTCACCCGAATGCCCCCCTGCAGGGTGTCCAGGTCGAAGGCATGCATGGGCTGGCCCAGTTCCATCAGCACGTAATTGGTAACATCCACTATCGGATCGATGCTGCGTATTCCGGAACGTCGCAGGGCTTCGGACAACCACTGTGGTGAGGCCGCCTGCGGATTGACATTTCGGATGACTCGCCCCAGGTAACGGGGGCAATCAGACGGGCTCAACAGTTCCACGGGAAGGCTGTCGGTAATCGTCGCCGGCACTTTCTGCAGCTCGGGAACAGTCAGTGGCATCCGGTTCAGTACCCCGACTTCCCTTGCCAGACCGGCAATACTCAGGCAATCACCCCGGTTCGGGGTCAGATCCACCTCTATCAAGGTGTCATCAAGATCCAGCAGAGTTCTGATATCCTGGCCCACAGGCGCATCGCTGGCCAGCTCCAGCAAGCCCTCGGCATGCTCGGCCAATCCCAGCTCCTGCGCAGAACACAGCATCCCGAAAGAATCGACTCCCCGCAGGCGTGCTTTCTTGATCTTGAAATCCGCCGCCAGTCTGGCACCAATACAGGCATAGGGCACTTTGAGTCCAGGCCTGACATTGGCCGCGCCACACACGACCTGTACCTGGTCTGCGCCGGTATTGACCTGGCAAACACGGAGCTTGTCCGCATCAGGATGAGCGGCAGTGGCCACCACTTCTGCCACGATCACACCGGTAAAGGCATTGGCGGCAGGTTTGAAACTGTCCACTTCCAGGCCGGCCATGGTCAGTTGTGCCATCAGTTCCTGCGTACTGATGGCTGGGTTGACCCAACGTCGTAACCATTGTTCGCTGACTATCATCCGCTGCTCCTACGGAAGCTCTGAATAACTCTGGTGTATCTCTGGCCTGTCAGGCAGTGCCTGGGACAAGGCGCCCTTGCGACTAAGTAAACTGCTGCAGGAAACGCAGATCATTTTCGAATAACAGGCGCAGATCTTTTATCTGATAACGCAGCATCGCCAAGCGGTCGACACCCATGCCAAAGGCAAAACCGGTATATTTTTCGGGGTCCACTCCGGAATAGCGCAAAACCTTCGGGTGCACCATGCCACAGCCCAGCACTTCCAGCCAGCCACTGTTACTGCACACCCGGCAACCCTGGCCATGACAGGATACGCACTGCACATCCACTTCCGCGGATGGTTCAGTGAAGGGGAAATAGGAAGGTCTGAAACGCACCGCCAGCTTCTCTTCAAAGAATACCTGCAGAAATTCTTCAATCAACCCTTTCAGGTCGGCAAAACTGGCATTTTCATCAATCAGCAGCCCCTCGACCTGATGAAACATCGGTGTGTGGGTCACATCGGAGTCACAGCGATAAACCCGGCCCGGGCAGATAATTCTGAAGGGCGCGCTGCCTGTCTCCATGACCCGCACCTGTACTGTCGAGGTATGGGTTCGCAGCAAGGTGCCCGCATCGAAATAAAAGGTGTCGTGCATGGCCCGTGCCGGGTGATGGGCGGGGATATTCAGGGCTTCGAAATTATGATAATCATCTTCAATTTCGGGTCCTTCCACCACGTCAAAGCCTGCCGTGGCGAAGATGCGTTCAATCCGTTCTATGGTCCGGCTTACCGGATGCAGGCCGCCGCTGCTCTGCCTGCGGCCCGGCAGCGTCACATCCACTGCTTCCTTGAGCAGGATCGCTGCCTCCATCTCCGTTTCCAGCGCCTGCTTGCGCGCATCGATGGCATCGTGGACCCGATCCTTGGCACGGTTGATTTCAGCACCGGCCCGCGGACGATCCTCTGCCGCCAACCGCCCCAGTGTTTTTAACTGCTCAGTCAAACTGCCTTTTTTACCAAGATAGCTCACACGCAACTGCTCAAGCTCAGCAATTTTCTGTGCCTGCGCAATTGCGTCCAGAGCATTCCTGACCAGAGAATCCAGATTATCCATAAGTCACTTCAAACAGCTCGTGACTGGCCAGGCCAGTCACCGATAATTTACAGAGCAGCCTTGGCCTGCGCTGCGATTGCTGCAAAGGCGGCTTTGTCGTGAACGGCCAGATCGGCCAGCACACGTCTATCCACACCTATACTGGCTTTTTTGAGGCCGGCAATCAGACGGCTGTAAGTGATATCGTTGACTCGGGCCTGAGCATTGATACGGGTAATCCAGAGAGCACGAAACACTCTCTTTTTCGTCCGCCTGTCACGATAGGCATGCTGCCCGGCTTTGGTGACAGCCTGCTTGGCGACTCTGAGCACTCTGCTGCGGGCGCCATAATAGCCCTTGGCCAGCTTCAGAATTTTTTTGTGTCGTCGGTGAGCGACGACTCCACGTTTGACTCGTGCCATTTAATTATCCTCCGAAATAATGATTTACTTGTTGCGCAACATGCGCTGAACCCCGGGCAGATCCGACGGATGAATCGCGGATGTCCCTCTGAGCTGGCGCTTGCGTTTGGTAGTCATTTTGGTGAGGATATGGCTTTTGAAAGCGCTTTTGCGTTTCAAACCGTTACCGGTTTTTTTAAAACGCTTGGACGCGCCACTGTGAACCTTCAATTTTGGCATTGCCTTGTTACTCCGCATTTAAGGGCCACCTTCTCAAGGCTCCCTTACACTGGTTGATAAACAACAGCAGATCGCCCCACACCATTCGACTTTGAAGCCTGAGTAATGGTCTGAGGGTAATGATAATCTACTGTTTCTTCTTTTTTACCGGGGTAAGAAGCATGGTCAGCTGCCGGCCTTCCATCTTGGCCTCCTGCTCAACAGTGCCATATTCAGCGAGGTCATCTCTGATTCGATGAATAAGCTCCATCCCGATATGCTGATGGGCTAATTCACGACCACGGAATCGCAAGGATACCTTGGCCCTGTCACCATCACTCAGGAAACGTATCAGGTTGCGTAGTTTTACCTGATAATCCCCTTCCTCCGTCCCTGGGCGAAACTTCATTTCTTTGACGTGCACGATTTTCTGTTTCTTGCGATTCGCCGCTTTTTGTTTTTTCAGCTCGAATATATGCTTGCCATAGTCCATGACTTTGCAAACCACCGGATCAGCCTCCGGTGAAATCATCACAAGATCCATCTTTGCCTGAAGAGCAATGGCTTTGGCTTCTGCCAGGGGAAGAACCCCTTGTTGGCTACCGTCATCCAGTATCAAACGTACTGGATCAGCGGTTATTTCATCATTTACCGCAGCTCTTTTGGCTTTCTCGTTGTCACGCTTAATAGTTAATTCTCCACGTCCAGTCAATAATCTCAGGAAACAGAACCCGGTGATGAAGCTTCCCTGGCAATCAAGTCCTCGAAGGCTGCCAGCGACATGACCCCCAGGTCATTGCCGTTCCGGTCACGTACCGCCAATGTCGCGGTTTCCAACTCTTTGTCACCCACCACCAGCAAATACGGAATCTTCTGCATGGCGTGCTCGCGGATTTTAAAGCCAATCTTCTCATTTCTCAAGTCGGCATCAACCCTGAAGCCCTTGTTTTTCAAGGCTTTCACAATAGATTCACAATATTCAGCCTGGCGATCGGTTATATTCAGCACCATGGCCTGCAATGGCGCCAGCCAGGTGGGGAAGGCGCCGGCGTAATGTTCGATCAAAATCCCGATGAAACGCTCAAAGGAACCGAAGATCGCACGATGCAGCATCACCGGCACTTTGCGGCTGTTGTCTTCTGCCACATATTGCGCACCCAGCCGCACCGGCAACGCAAAATCCACCTGAATGGTGCCGCACTGCTGTTCCCGACCCATACAATCTTTCAGCGCAAATTCTATCTTCGGCCCGTAGAAAGCCCCTTCTCCAGGCAGCAGTTGCCAGGGCCGGCCGGTATTGTCGAGAGCAATGCGCAGGGCTTCTTCCGCCCGATCCCAGATTTCATCAGAGCCTACACGCTGTTGCGGCCGGGTCGACAACCTGAGGACCACTTCATCAAAACCAAAGTCATTGTAGACCTTGTAAACCAGTGCAATAAACGCGGACACCTCGGCCTGGATGGAATCCTCGTCACAAAATATATGAGCATCGTCCTGAGTAAAACTTCTCACCCGCATCAGTCCATGCATGCTGCCTGACGGTTCGTAACGATGACAGGAACCAAATTCGGCAAGTCGCAGGGGCAAGTCACGATAGCTTTTCAGCCCCTGATTATAAACCTGGATATGACAGGGGCAGTTCATTGGTTTGATGGCATACATACGGCTATCGGACTCGACACTGAACATCTGTTCAGAAAATTTGTCGGCATGCCCGGACTTTTCCCATAAAGAGTAATCCACCAGTTGCGGCGTATTGATCTCCTGATAACCATTGTCCTGGAATACTTTCTGCATGTATTGCTTGATGATCTGATAAACCGTCCAGCCTTTGGGATGCCAGAAAGCCATGCCTGGAGCTTCTTCCTGAAAATGAAAGAGATCCAGTTTTTTGCCTATCTTGCGATGATCGCGCTTTTCCGCTTCGGCCAGCAGATGCAGATAGTCCTTGAGCGCCTTTTTGTCTGCCCAGGCCGTACCATAGATGCGCTGCAACATGGCATTTCTGGAATCACCCCGCCAGTAGGCTCCTGCCACCGACATCACCTTGAAGGCCTTGATGGCGCCAGTCGCGGGGACATGAGGCCCACGGCAAAGATCAATGAAATCCCCCTGCCGGTAAAAGGACAGCGCTTCGTTGCCCGGGATACTGTCAATGATTTCTACCTTGTAGTCTTCGCCCATGTCCCTGAACATGGCTATGGCTTCATCCCGTGTCATCAGAGAGCGGGTGACGGGTATGTTTGCGTCTGCCAGTCTTTCCATTTCCTTCTCGATGGCTTCGAGATCCTCCGACGTAAAAGGACGCTCAAAGGCAAAATCGTAAAAAAAGCCATTTTCGATGACCGGACCGATGGTCACCTGGGCGCCCGGAAACAGATTCTGTACCGCGTTAGCCATCAGATGGGCACAGGAATGACGGATGATTTCCAGCCCGGCGTCATCTTTGGCCGTCACAATGGCCAACTGGCAGTCGTTTGCCAGCTCGAAGGAGGTGTCCACCAGTTGTCCGTCGACCCGGCCCGCCAGTGCAGCCTTGGCCAAACCAGGGCCTATCGACTCGGCGACCTGCAATACAGAGACAGGAGCATCGAAGCGGCGGTGACTGCCATCAGGTAGGGTAATGGTTAACATCTTGCTTCTGTGAAACTGAAGAAAGCAGAAATTGCGTCAATTTCTGCTTTCTTCAATTACGCCAATTTCTCCGGGAATATAATAAGTGGTAGGCACGACCAGATTCGAACTGGTGACCTCTACCATGTCAAGGTAGCGCTCTAACCAACTGAGCTACGCGCCTGCAAAACTGCCACATAAAAGAGCTGGCGATTATAGGGGCAAGCCATTAAAACTACAAGCGCCTTAAATCTTGAGAAGAGTCTCTTTCACCCGGCTGATCTGATCCCGGGTTTTGGCCGCTTCCTCGAATTCCAGATTTCTGGCCTGCTCGTACATCCGGTCCCCCAGACGCTTGAGCTCCTTTTCCAGCTGTTTGGCATTCATCGCGGCCACTTCCGTGAGATAGTCGCCTCCCCCCTCCGCCACTCTGGCAATATCCCTGTAGGTTTTGCGGCTGGTGCCGGGGGCATGGGCGGAACCCTCCATAAAATCGGCGACGGTCTTGCTGACACCCTTTGGGACGATATTGTGTGTGCGATTGAATTCCCGCTGAACCCGGCGCCGTTCGTCCGTGGTTTCAATGGCACGCTGCATGGACCCGGTTATCCGATCGGCATAGAGGATCGCCTTCCCATTGAGATTGCGGGCCGCACGACCAATCGTCTGGATCAGAGAGCGTTCAGAACGTAAAAAGCCTTCCTTGTCCGCATCCATGATGGCGACCAGTGACACTTCAGGAATGTCCAGCCCTTCGCGCAGCAGATTGATACCCACCAACACATCAAAAACACCCAGACGCAAATCACGAATAATTTCCATGCGTTCGACAGTTTCAATGTCCGAGTGCAGATAACGGACCTTGATACCGTGTTCTGCCAGGTAGTCAGTGAGATCCTCTGCCATGCGCTTGGTCAGCACGGTAACCAGAACCCGCTCACCGGCCGCTGTGCGTTTTTTCACCTCGGAAAGCAGATCATCCACCTGGTGAGCTGCCGGACGCACTTCCAGTTCCGGGTCGAGAAGGCCCGTAGGCCTGACCACCTGCCGTACAAGTTGGCCCTGATGCTGCTCTTCGTAGGTCCCCGGGGTCGCCGAGACAAAGATGACCTGAGGCAGGAGATTTTCCCACTCCTCAAAACGCAGGGGCCGGTTGTCCAGTGCCGAAGGCAGCCTGAAACCATACTGTACCAGTGTTTCCTTGCGGGAGCGGTCGCCCTTGTACATTGCCCCGACCTGAGGAACCGCAACATGCGATTCATCCACCACGACAAAGGCCTCATCCGGCAAATAATCAAACAATGTCGGTGGTGGCTCGCCCTCTCCCCGGCCAGACAGAAAACGCGAGTAATTTTCGATGCCCGTGCAATAGCCCAGTTCCTGGATCATCTCCAGATCGAAACGGGTACGCTGATTCAGGCGCTGGGCTTCCACCAGCAGATTGTTTTTTTCCAGCCAGGTCAGCCGCTCCATCAGCTCCGCCTTGATCAGGTCTATGGCCTTGAGCATGCGCTCCCTGGGGGTTACATAATGGGATTTGGGGAAAACCGTCAGTTGCGTCAAGCGCTCCAGCACTGCGCCGGTCAGGGGATCAAACAGGGCCAGGCTCTCAATTTCATCATCAAACAACTCGATCCGGATGGCATTGACTTCTGATTCGGCCGGAAAGATGTCAATGACATCTCCCCTGACCCGATAGGTGCTGCGATGCAGGTCCATATCGTTCCGTGAATACTGCAACTCGGCGAGACGTTTCAGCAGGTGGCGCTGATCCAAGGTATCCCCAACGTTCAGATGCAAGACCATGTTCAGATAGGCGCTCGGATCGCCCAGACCATAAATGGCCGATACGGTCGCCACGACAATGACATCCTTGCGCTCCAGCAGGGATTTGGTGGCTGACAGCCGCATCTGTTCAATGTGCTCGTTGATCGATGAATCTTTCTCGATGTAGGAATCCGAGGCCGGGACATAAGCTTCCGGTTGATAGTAATCATAGTAGGAAACAAAATACTCCACGGCATTTTCCGGGAAAAAATCCGAAAGCTCACCATAGAGCTGGGCGGCCAGGGTCTTGTTGGGAGCCATGATCAGCGCGGGACGCTGGGATTGTGCTATCACATTGGCGATGGTGAAGGTCTTGCCGGAGCCGGTAACACCCAGCAAGGTCTGTGCCGCCAGTCCGTCTTCCAAGCCCTGCAACAAACTTGTGATCGCCTCGGGCTGGTCACCGGCCGGCGCAAACGGGGAGTGAAGTTTAAATTTTTTGCTCACTGCCTGGCATATCCTGAAGACCTGCAAAATCCAGCCGCCTATCTTAGCCGCTCAAGGAAGCTCTGAACAGTTAATCCCGTTTGATTTGTTTTTGCTGGTTGACCCGCTTGTCAAATCTAATTACCATACGCGCGTTTTTACGGATAAGGGTATACCTCCCCAAAAAACGATCTTGCCCAATAGCTCAATGGTAGAGTAGGTGACTGTTAATCACTTGGTTCCTGGTTCGAGTCCAGGTTGGGCAGCCAATTTTCCACGCGTTCCTTCTCATTTTCCCTTTGTAGCCGCGCTTGCCGGCAAGCTGTACCGGACCTCCCGCTACGCGCGCCCTTCGTCCGGGAGGCCGGCACGCAGGAACAAGGCCAGCAAGATCACAGGCGTATAGGCAAGCACCGTTATCAACACGGCCCCTTCGACAAACGCAACACTGATCCAGGCCAGCGGCAACAACCAAAACACATTGATCGCCATGATGGCCAGCACAACCCTGCCATGACTGCCAAGCTTCAGCGCCGCCTTCTGGTAGGCATGGCTGCGATGCGCCTGGTACCACGTCTGTCCTGTCCTTACCCGCTGCAGCAATGTCAGGCCACTGTCCACGATAAAAACCCCAAGCAGGATGGCCCAGCTCCAGACATGCATGAAACCATGGCTGATGGTCAGCATTCCCAGAATTCCAAGCACATATCCAAGATAATTGCTCCCGGTATCCCCCATGAAAATTCTGGCAGGAGGCAGATTCCAGAAAGTAAATCCCAGCACAGCGGCTATCAGGCAAGCCAGCAACAGAGCATCCTGGAGATTGCCGTAATACAGGGCCAACACGGCTGCGGCACCAGCGGCGAAGCAGCTTTCCAGCGCTGCCAGACTGTCAATCCCATCCATGAAGTTGTAAAGATTCACCAGCCAGACAAAAGCGCCAATACCGATGACATAGCCGAACCAGCCAAAATCAAACTCAAATCCGAATACCGGCACCAAGGGCAGCCCGCCCATGAGTTGCAAGCCCAGGCCAGCCAGCAATACCTGGAATAACATCCTCAATCCCACTCTCAGGTTGTGACGATCATCCAGTAAACCGAGGATCGCCATGGCAAGGCCAAGACTCAGCGCAGTGAAGGCCGATGGCATCAGCAAGCCTTGCCGGAAAAGAAACAGGGTCGCGAAAAAAAACATCAGGGCGAAACCGGCACCACCACTTCCTGGAATGGGAGAATGGTGAGAACTGCGGGCATTGGGAATATCCACCCATTTGAGTTTCAGCGCGGCATAACGAAGCAAAGCCGTGGTCAGGCAGGACGCGATGAGCACAAGCAACAACAAAAACATAGAGCTCATCATGGGATCAAAAAGGACTCATCAAGTGGTGTCAGGGTGCTTTATTCGCAAGTCGACCGTAGTACACCCCATGACAATTATTTTGTCAAAACAAAAAAGGCGCATGAGGAATGCGCCTTTTAAACGAGTCCTTATTCGAAAATAATTTTTTTCTGATTGCGCTGGATGGTAGCCTGACCGACACCGCTGACCATGATCAGTTCATCCAGTGATTTGAACAGGCCATTCTGCTCACGCCAGGCGACGATGGCTTCCGCCCGTCTGATCCCGATACCATCAAGCATCAGCGCTATGGTTTCCGCATCCGCCTGGTTGATGTTCACCCGTTCCATTTCCACTGCCACCGGTGATGCGGTTTCTGTCTTCTGGGCATAGCCGACCTGAACCAGCGCCAGCAGCAGACCCAACAGAACAACGTTCACAATTTTGAATCCTTTCATCATCCTATCTCCTTTGACAACCCTGTCCACTGTCCTGGACGGCAGGACCATAGCTTGCCAGCATGAACAGAAGCAGGGTAAGTGACAGCCTTATTGCTGCGGATAATACTCTAGCAGAGATTTCATATTTTGCTTTGTATTTCTGCCATGATGGCCTTCAGCTTCTGTACCGGATCAGGAGCCTGGGTAATGGGGCGGCCAATGACCAGGTAATCGCTGCCCTTGGCGATCGCAGAGGCCGGTGTCTCAACCCGATGCTGGTCTCCCGGGCTGTCCCCGGATGGTCGAATGCCGGGGGTAACCAGCCTGAAAGGCTGTGGCATGCGAGCTCTCAGCAAGGGCGCCTCCCCGGCAGAACAAACGACACCATCGAGGCCACAGCCGGCCGCGAGTGCCGCCAGGCGCAAAACCTGTTGCTGCGGTGTTGCGTTGACGCCGGTTTCCCGCAATTCATGTTCGCCCATGCTGGTCAGTACCGTTACCGCTATCAACAGAGGAGCCTGTGTCCCAGCCAAAGCTTCCCGCGCCGCCTGCATCATGGCAGCGCCACCGGCAGCATGAACATTGACCATCCATACGCCAAGATCGGCCGCCACGGCCACGGCAGCAGCAACCGTGTTGGGAATATCATGAAACTTCAAGTCCAGGAAAACCTCGAAACCCGCAGCAACCATGCGTCTGACCAGATCCGGCCCGGCACTCGTAAACAGTTCCTTCCCCACCTTCACCCGGCACCAGTCCGGGTCCAGTCTGTCCAGCATTGCCAGGGCAGCCTCGGCCCCGGAATAATCAAGTGCTACGATAATGCGTTTGTTGTCTTGCGCTGGCCCCATATTATTCCCCCGTCGCCCCCTGTATGGGCTTGACCACTTCCCATTGCGCACAACCCGGACACAACCAATGCATGTTTTTTGCCTGATAACCGCAGTTTTCGCACTGATAGAAAGCCTGAGTATTGATATATTCATTGAGCACACGGTGCAGGACAGCAATTTTTTCCAGCTCCGGGGTATTGCCTTCCGCCTGCATCAATGCCAGCAGTCTGTCCATTATTCGCAATGAAGATTTCTGTTTCAGCCTTTGCAGCAGGAAGGTAATCGCGGCACCCTGACCGGACTGATCTTCGATGAATTGTGCAATACCCAGCAACACGGAGCTTGCAGGATTGTCTTTCAAACTGTCCTCGATAAATCGTTGCAATTGTCCTTCCTGCCCAGCCTGATAATAGCATTCCAGCAAGGGACCAAAGGTCTCAGAAACAAAACGGCCATCCTGTTCACTGACCTTGCTGAGTACCTTGATGGCCTCCCTGTGATTTCCCTGCTGCCGCTCCAGCTCTCCTGCCAGCAGACTGGCACGCACATTGTTGCGGTTATACCAGAAGGCCTTTTTCAGATGTTCCCGGGCCTGGCCGTCCTGGCCCTGCTGCATTTCATGTTCCGCCAGTTCGCAGCAAAACTGCGAAGCCATTATCTGATACGGGCTCTTCTCTTGCCGGGAACATGTCTTCAAAAGCTCATTGACTGTTTCGATTGCACTTTGCCATTCCCTTTCACGCTGAAAAACGTCGACAGCCAAAGCCAATGCGGTCTGCTTCACACCGGTATCCGAGTTTTTCAGTTCTTCCAGAAGCCGTTCGGCCCGATCATAAAGCCCGGCGGCAGTATAACTTTTTGCCAACTCGATCTTGACCTGATCCAGATCACTGGCAGGCAGGTCAGATTGCGCCAGCAAACCCTGGAACAGGAGAATGGCCTGATCCACCTTGCCCCGTCGTCTCAGCAAGGTACCCAGAGCCATGTGGGTCTCAAGAGTATGGCTGTTGATTTGCAGGGCATTGATGAAGGTGTCTATGGCCTGGTCGGGCTTGTCGTTGAGCAGGAAATTCAAACCGATGAAGTAGTCGCGATTGGGACCTCTGGTCACCGGCGCCCGCCGCCTGGCCCGGTGCTGGAACCCGAGATACCAGGCTGCGGCCAGCGCCAGCAGCAACAGGAAAAAAAGTGTTAGTCCATTGATGTCATTCACTTACTTGCCATCCTTTCGTGACAGCCCTTGCAGGGATGCCAACTCCTGTTCGACATCGTGCAGACGCGACTTCAGTTGCCGCATCTGAATGCGGGTTTTAATCCTGTTGAAGACACCAAAGCCAAGAATCAGACCCAGCAGCCCTCCTGTTGCAAACGCTGCCACCACCCACTGGCCCACTGGCCTGGGCGACAACTCGACCACCAGCCATAGCGGCGCCTCAGTGGTATTGAAGCTGGCAAACAAAAAACTGCCCAGTACGATGAGGACCAGCAGCAAGACGGCAACAAATCTGATGAATCGGGACATGAATCAGGTTCGCCAAACAGAATGTCCGCATAATTTACCACGATGCCACATTGCTGTCCCTCAAATGCTGAATGAAAACCATGACACAAAAAAAACGGCAGATCTCCTGCGAGAGCTGCCGTTTTTTTTGTCATGAAAGGTATCAGACAGAACTTTCGTTCAAACTGTCATTGACGCGGTCCCGAAGTTCCTTTCCTGGTTTAAAATGAGGGACATATTTGCCACTCAGTTTGACCGCCTCACCGGTTTTTGGATTTCTCCCGGTCCTCGGTTCCCGGTAATGCAGGGAAAAACTCCCAAAGCCCCTTATCTCTATACGTCCGCCTTCCGACAGGACGCCGGACATATAGCCGATAACAGCCTTCACCGCCAACTCGACATCCTTGGCTGACAGCTGTGACTGTTTGGACACAATTCGATCTATCAGTTCTGACTTAGTCATGGCCAACCCTTCGATTCAAAGTCCCAAAGCCAGGGCCAACAGGCTACTTCTTCTCCATTTGCGCCTTGATCAGGTCGCCAACAGTTGCAGGGGCAGCCGCCGTATTATTTGCACTTTGCCTGTTGTGCTCCTTGACCGAATCCTTCTCCTGATCAATTTCTCTGGCCTTGATGGACAGACTCAGCACGCGGTTCTTGCGATCAACACTGATGATCATCAGCTCAACCTGGTCACCCACTTTCAGCACATTGCGGGCATCTTCGACGCGGTCTCTGCTGATTTCGGACGCTTTAAGGACACCTTCAACACCTTCAGCCAGTGTCACAATCGCTTCCTTGGCTTCCACTTCCTTGATCACACCCTTGACGATGGAACCTTTTTCATATTCACCGGCAACGTTGACAAAGGGATCATCCGAAAGCTGTTTGATACCCAATGAAATACGTTCACGCTCAGGGTCAACGGACAGAATCACTGTTTCCAGCTTGTCACCCTTGGTGTATTGACGCACTGCCTGTTCACCGGGTTCATCCCAGGAAATATCAGACAAATGCACCAGGCCGTCGATGTCGCCATCCAGACCGATAAAAATACCGAAGTCAGTGATGGACTTGATGTTGCCGGAAATCCTGTCGCCCTTGTTGAACTTCTCGGCAAAGGCATCCCAGGGATTCTGCTGGCATTGTTTCAGACCCAGGGAAATACGGCGACGTTCCTGGTCGATATCCAGCACCATGACTTCCACTTCATCACCCAGCTGCACAATTTTGGACGGGTGGATGTTCTTGTTGGTCCAATCCATTTCAGACACATGCACAAGACCCTCAACACCTTCTTCCAGCTCGGCAAAACAACCATAGTCAGTCAGATTGGTCACAATGGCCTTGACGCGGGTATTTTCCGGATAGCGGTTCTTGATATCGACCCAGGGATCTTCACCCAACTGTTTGAGACCCAGGGAAACGCGGTTGCGCTCACGATCAAATTTGAGAATCTTGACGTCGATCTCTTCGCCGACATTGACTATCTCGCTCGGATGCTTGATGCGTTTCCAGGACATGTCGGTAATGTGCAGAAGACCATCGACGCCACCCAGATCAACGAAAGCACCGTAATCGGTCAGGTTTTTGACAATACCTTTTACCGACTGACCTTCCTGCAGATTGGCCAGCAACTCCTCACGCTCGACGCTGTTGGCGGATTCCAGCACGGCACGCCGGGAAACCACGACATTGTTGCGCTTTTGATCCAGTTTGATCAGTTTGAATTCCAGTTCCTTGCCTTCCAGATGCGCCGTGTCACGAATCGGCCGGATATCCACCAGAGAGCCCGGCAGAAAGGCACGGATCGTATTCACATCAACGGTAAAGCCACCCTTCACCTTGCCATTGATGACGCCTATCACAGGCTCATTCTTCGCGAAGGCATCTTCCAGGACCATCCAGGTTTCAGCACGCTTGGCTTTTTCCCGCGACAAGCGGGTTTCGCCGTTGCCGTCTTCCACCGCATCGAGAGCCACCTTGATCTGATCGCCCACTTGCAGCGTAAACTGCCCCTGGTCATCAAGGAACTCCGAGCGGGCAATGACGCCTTCCGATTTCAGACCGGCGTGTACAGTCACCCAGTCGTTATCAATTTCTATAACGGTGCCATTGACAATGGCGCCCGTTTTCATGTCGATCTCGTTTAAACTCTGTTCAAACAGTTCCGCAAAGCTTTCGCTCATATCAATACCTGATTTCAACTATTCAATACTTGCTTTTCCAAACGCCATATGCAGGATCAAGGCCCTGCAAGGACATACGTTCCAAAAAATAAAGTCTGAATAACCGTATTCCAGTCCATACGGGGTAGTTGGCAAATTAAGCTGCCATGAACCTGACTGGGACTCATGGCAGCAGTTTCTTAAAACGTCCGGGAGAATTCTTCACCCACTTTTGCAAGCACCCGATCCAGCACCTGATCGATATCGAGTGCCGTCGTATCCACCACCACAGCCGTCTTTGCCGGCAGCAGTGGCGAGGCCGCACGCGAGGCATCCCGCTGGTCGCGCACCTCGATATCCCGCAAAAGGGCGCTGAGATTAACACTAACCCCCTTATTTTTCAACTGCTTATATCGCCTTTGCACACGTTCCTGGCTACTGGCCGTCAAAAAGAACTTGAGACGGGCATCCGGAAAGACCACCGTCCCCATATCCCGGCCATCCGCGACCAGTCCCGGCGGCCGCCTGAAAGCCTGCTGACGCTCGAACAAGGCCTCTCTGAGTTCAGGAATGGCAGCGATCACCGAGGCCTTCTCTCCACTTTCCTCCAGCCTCACCAGGGGGGCGACTTCCTGACCATCGAGCCGTATGGATTCTTCGGCACCGGGGCTAAAAACCACCTTCATATCATGCGCAAAACGGCATAATCCCGCGATATCGCTGCTGGCGATGCCTTGCGCTTCGGCGCCAACTGCGACAATTCGATACAGGGCTCCACTGTCGAGCAGATGCCAACCCAGTCTTGCCGCCAGCAGATGGGCGAGTGTCCCCTTTCCGGTCCCGCTGGGGCCATCGATGGTGATTACCGGCACGGCACCGGACATGGCATCAATGCTCATGCTGTCCGAGCCTGACGCCAGCGGCAGCAGCAAGCTCGACAAAACCGGGAAAAGAGGTGGCGACGTTGTGGCAGTCGAGGATCCTGATGGGTGCACTGGCGCGCAGGGCCGCCATGACAAAGGCCATGGCAATGCGGTGGTCGCCCTTGCTGTCGATGGTTCCGCCCCGAAGCTGGCCACCTTCGACACTCAAGCCATCAGCATGCACCTGGACCTGAATGCCAAGTGCCATCAGGCCATCGGCCATCGCCTGAATCCTGTCGCTTTCCTTGACCCTGAGTTCCTCCGCACCCCGCAGCACCGTGGTGCCACTGGCACAGGCGGCGGCAATGAAAATGGCTGGAAATTCGTCGATGGCCAGGGCTACCTGGTCCAGCGGTATGTCAATCCCATGCAGTGGCGCATAACGAACCCGGATATCCGCCACCGGTTCTGCGCCAGCCACAGACTCACGTTCATAGCTGATGTCGGCACCCATCAAGTTCAGGATATTGATGACACCGATGCGGGTCGGGTTGATCCCCACATGCCTGAGCAGGATATCCGAGTCCGGACTGATACTGGCGCCTACCATGAAGAAAGCCGCCGAGGAAATATCCGCAGGCACATCGATGGGGACCGCCTTCAAGATCCCGCCGCCCTCAATTTCGATACGATTTTCATGTCGGCTTATGGGGTAGGAAAAAGCCTCCAGCATACGTTCAGTATGGTCACGGCAGGGCGCCGGCTCAGTAATCACGCTGCGACCTTCGGTATAAAGCGAGGCCAGCAGCAGGCAGGATTTTACCTGGGCGCTTGCCACCGGCATGGCATAGTGAATCGGTCTCAGGGTGGCAGGCTCTATCACCACAGGAGCCAGCCCGCCTTCCTGAAGATGGATTCTGGCGCCCATGTCAGCGAGAGGCCTGGCCACCCGCTGCATCGGGCGTCTGGACAAGGATTCATCTCCCGTCAGGGTTGACGCAAAATGCTGGGCTGCCAACAAGCCGCACAACAGACGCATCGAGGTCCCGGAATTGCCAAGGTACAGGGGACCTGCCGCCGCCTTGAGACCGCGCAGACCCACACCCCTGATCACCACCCGGCCCTGCTCGGGTCCGTCGATAGCCACGCCCATACTGCGAAATGCCGCCAGCGTCGCCAGGCTGTCCTCGCCTTCCAGGAAACCATTCACCGTGGTCGTACCATCGGCGATGGAACCCAGCATGATGGCCCGATGAGAAATGGACTTGTCCCCCGGCACCCGAAACGCACCGCTCAGACGGCCACCGGGCTCTGCCAGGAATTCAAGCCCGGGAGTTCGCGGGGCAGTTGGGACGTGGCTGGCACTCAGACTCATAAATTTATCCCGGGAGCTCTTCGCCCGCGTAAAGGTTTTCAGAAAGTAATCGCCATCACCCTGAACCAGTGCCTGCCTCATGCGTTCCAAACCTTCCGTAAACGTGTCCAGTATCGAGAGGGTGGCATCGGCATTGGTCAGAAAGATATCCCGCCACATCACCGGATCACTGGAGGCAATCCGGGTAAAGTCGCGGAAGCCTCCTGCCGCATAGCGGAAAATCTCTTCGCTCTCGCCCTGCCGGGAAAGGGTATCCACCAGCACATAGGCCAGCAGATGGGGGAGATGGCTGGTGGCCGCAAGGACCTCGTCATGATGCGGCACCGACATACTCAGAACCTCGGCACCCAGGCTTTGCCAAAGCTCCGTGACCAGATTCACGGCCTCCGGCGCCGTCTGCTCGAGGGGCGTCAGAATAACGCGTTTATTCCGGAACAGATCGGCATTGGCTGCCGCAAATCCACTTTTTTCCGAGCCGGCGATCGGGTGCCCAGGCACCAGATTGGCGGGCACCTCACCGAATGCCATACGGGCGGCATCGACAGTGGAGCTTTTGACACTGGCCACATCAGTCATTATCGTGCGGCTGCCGATGAAGGCAGCCAGCTCCAACAGCAGGGGGGCAATACTCAAGCCAGGGACGGCCAGCACGATCAGGTCGGCATCACTGCAGACTGTCCGTAAATCCAGACTGTAGCCATCCAGCACGCCCAGATTCCTGGCCTCGCCGAGTACCGTCTCGTTGCGCCCCACTGCCCAGACACCGGCACACAGTTTTTCCCGGCTCAGACCACGGGCTATCGAGCCGCCAATCAGGCCCAGACCCAGGATGACGACCTTGCTGTCCTTAAGCGTGCGTGCCCTCATATCGCCACCGGGTAGGATCCGAGTATTTTGACTTCCAGCGCATGTGCCTGCAGTTCCGCCAGTGCCTGCCGAACCCGTTCATCATCCACGTGCCCTTCAAAATCCACATAAAAAGAGTAGTCCCAGGTGACCAGCCGAGACGGTCGGGACTCCAGCTTGATCAGACTGATATCAAAGCGATGGAAGGGTTCCAGGGCCTTGAACAGGGCTCCGGGCTTATTGCTGGTGGAAATAATGATGGAGGTCTTGTTGTGTTTTCCGGCCTTTGTCCTGCCCCGGGTTCTGCTGATCACCAGAAAACGGGTCGTATTATCCCTGGAATCCTCTATTTCGCTGGCCAGTACCCGCAGACCATAGAGTTCAGCCGCCGTCTTTCCGGCAATCGCGGCCACCCCGGGCTGCTGACTGGCGATTCTGGCCGCTTCCGCATTGCTGCTGACCGACACGCGCTCAAGCCCTGGATAATGGTCGTTCAGCCATTTGCGGCACTGGGCGAGTGATTGTTGATGCGAGACGATTCTGAGCAGCGCATCAGGGTCAGTCTGCTCCGCCACCAGGAAAAAATGATGAATTCTCAGCATGACCTCGGCGCAGATGGTAACGGCACTCGTGCTGAAGCAATCAAGGGTCATGGCGACAGAACCTTCGGTAGAATTTTCTACCGGGACCAGCCCAAATTCACACAGCCCCTCTTCAACCCGGGCAAAAACGTCAGAAATTTCGACCACCGGCAAGCCCGGTCGCTTATCACCAAAATATTTGCGCACGGCGGCGTGTGAATGGGTGCCCGCCGGCCCCAGATAGGCAACGCTGTCCCA
The DNA here is from genome assembly GCA_032250895.1 of Pseudomonadales bacterium. Taxonomy (GTDB): domain Bacteria; phylum Pseudomonadota; class Gammaproteobacteria; order Pseudomonadales; family Pseudohongiellaceae; genus JAVVEZ01. Next base: position 35,301 of record JAVVEZ010000012.1, read on the forward strand.
GGTGTCAATCCTGCTGTTATCAGAGGGCGCCCTAGTCATCGCTGTGAAGATCAGTATCCTGGGCTGGTCCATCCTGGATGCCATCTTCCTGCACGTCCTCGAGTTCCCCTTCCAGGACCGTCGGCTCCTGCACTCGCTGCACTCCCACCAGGGCTTCGCCCTCCTTCAGCTTGATCAAACGCACACCCTGGGTATTCCGGCCCTGGGAGGACACTTCGTCGATACGCGTCCGCACCAGGGTGCCCTTATCACTGATCAACATGATCTCATCACCAGCAAAGACCTGGACCGCACCCACGATACGCCCGTTGCGTTCAGTGGCCTGGATGCCGATGACGCCTTTGCCGCCACGACCATAGGTGGGAAAATCCTCGACCCGGGTGCGTTTGCCGTAGCCGTGCTCACTGACCGCCAGAATATGGGAGTCGGCCTGGGGAATGATCAAGTCCACCATCCGATGACCCGGCTCCAGCCGCATGCCCCTGACACCGCGTGAAATTCTGCCCATGGTGCGAACATCCGTCTCCCTGAAGCGGATAACCTTGCCTGAACTGCTGTACAGCATGACTTCCTGGCTGCCATCGGTCACCGCAGTCTTGACCAGGGCATCCCCGTCATCGAGCTCGATGGCCCGCAAGCCGACACTGCGCTGCCGGGAAAAATTGGTCAGCGCGGTTTTTTTCACGGTTCCGTTGGCGGTGGCCATAAACACGAACTCGTGCTCCCCGTATTCACGAATCGGCAGCATGCTGGTGATATGCTCGCCTTCCTCAAGAGACAGGATATTGACGATGGGCTTGCCTCTGGAAATGCGGCTGGCCAGGGGAATCTGAAAAACCTTCAGCCAGAACACCTTGCCCCGGCTGGTAAAACACAACAGCGTGTCATGGCTGCTGGCCACCAGCAGGTGCTCCACCACATCTTCTTCCTTGACACTGGCCGCCGCCTTGCCCATGCCGCCCCGGCGCTGGGCCTGATAGTCCGCCAGGGCCTGGCTCTTGGCGTAGCCGGTTCTGGAAATCGTGACCACACGATCCTCTTCGGTGATCAGGTCCTCGATGGTCAGGTCGTGCTGGGATGTAGAGATTTCGGTGCGACGTTCATCACCGTAGGTGTCCCGGATATCTTCCAGCTCTTCCCGGATCAGGGCCATGAGCCGGGAAGAATGGGCCAGAATGTCCAGGTATTCGCCAATCTGCCGGATCAATTCCTGGTAATCATTGATCAGTTTTTCGTGCTCCAGACCGGTCAGCCGGTGCAGTCTCAAGTCCAGAATGGCCTGGGCCTGTTCCGGCGACAAATAGTAGTCGCCGGCTTTGAGACCATACTGCTCCGGCAGGTCGTCCGGACGACAGGCATCCGGGCCGGCCTCGCTCAACATGGCCAGGACGCTGTCGGATTGCCAGGCACGATTCAGGAGTTTTTCCTTGGCCTCGGCGGAACTGGGCGAACTTTTGATCAGCTCGATGACCGCGTCGATATTGGCCAGCGCCACGGCCAGGCCTTCCAGGATATGACCTTTTTCCCTGGCCTTGCGCAGCAGGAACACGGTGCGCCGGGTCACCACTTCGCGGCGATGGCGGATGAAGGCTTCCAGCATGTCCTTGAGGTTGAGTATCCTGGGCTCGCCATCCACCAGCGCCACCATGTTGATTCCGAACACCATCTGCATCTGGGTCTGTGCATACAGGTTGTTCAGAATCACATCCCCCACTTCACCACGGCGCAGCTCGATGACGATGCGCATCCCATCCTTGTCCGACTCATCGCGCAGCTCGGAGATGCCCTCGATTTTTTTCTCTTTGACCAACTCGGCGATACGCTCGATCAGTTTCGCCTTGTTCAGTTGATAGGGTATCTCCGTGACGATGATGGTCTGCCTGCCGGTTTTCTGATCCTCCTCGATATCGGCACGGGCGCGGATATGAATTTTTCCACGCCCGGTGCGATAGGCCTGCACGATGCCGGCCCTGCCATTGATGATGCCCGCCGTGGGAAAATCGGGGCCTGTCACATGTTCCATCAGGGCATCGACATCGACCTCGGGATTGTCCATGACCTCAATACAGGCGGCGATGATCTCGCGCAGATTGTGGGGTGGGATATTCGTGGCCATGCCCACTGCAATGCCGGATGAGCCATTGATCAACAGATTGGGCACCCGGGTTGGCATCACATCGGGAATACGCTCGGTGCCGTCATAGTTGTCGGAAAAATCGACCGTTTCCTTGTCAAGATCGGCCAGCAGTTCATGGGCCATCTTCTTCATGCGAATTTCGGTATAGCGCATGGCGGCCGCAGAATCACCATCCACGGAGCCGAAATTGCCCTGGCCGTCCACCAGTGGATAGCGCAGGGAAAAATTCTGAGCCATGCGCACGATGGTTTCATAGACGGCGGAGTCGCCGTGAGGATGGTATTTACCGATGACGTCTCCGACGACACGCGCCGATTTCTTGTAGGGTTTGTTCCAGTCGTTGCCCAGCACACTCATGGCATACAACACCCGGCGATGCACCGGTTTGAGACCATCTCTGACATCCGGCAGGGCACGTCCGACAATCACGCTCATCGCATAATCGAGGTAGGACTGCCGCATTTCGCTTTCTATGGTTACCGGCTGAATCTGGTCTGTATTGTCTGCCATAAACTATCTACTTCCTTTATACATCAGGTATATTGTGGGGCTGCTTCGATACAGCTCTTGCTCCCTTATTCAGGAAAGTACACAAGGGCGGGATTATAGCATGATACGGGGCCTGACCGACACCTTGAAACCAATTAAATGCAGACATCACAATTTTCCAATAAACCATTTAAAATCAATTAATTATGACTGACATTCGGCTCTCTTCAGCCCCCCCCTCCGGAGCACTGGAAGCAGACACTGTGATCCATGCCCGCTGGATCATTCCGATGACCCGGCAAGGCATTATCCTGAGTCATCACAGCCTCATCATCAAAAACCGGAAAATCGCCGCCATCGTGCCGACCAGCGAGGCAAAATCCCGGTATCAGGCCCGGTATGAATACCAACTGGACTCACATGCGCTGATCCCCGGACTGATCAATGCCCATGGCCATGCCCCGATGACGCTGTTCCGCGGCTATGCCGATGACATGCCGCTGCATCCCTGGCTGCAGCAGCGCATCTGGCCGGCTGAAAGCAAGTGGGTCAGCGAGGACTTTGTCTCTGATGGCGGGCGCCTGGCCATTGCCGAAATGCTGCTGGGGGGAACCACCTGTTTCAGCGACATGTATTTCTTTCCGGATCAGGTCGCCCGGGTGGCGCTGGAGGCCAGAATCCGGGTCCAGCTGGCATCTCCGGTGCTGGATTTTGCCACGGTCTGGGCACAGAATGCCGACGAGTACATCCACAAGGTCACTCTGCTCAATGATACCTACCGGGACAATGAATTTATCAACGTGGCCTTTGGGCCCCATGCGACCTATACGGTTTCTGACGCCCCCCTGAAAAAGATTTCCATGCTGGCGGATGAACTGGACCTGCCCGTTCATATGCATGTGCACGAAAATGCCCAGGAGATCACCGATGCACTTCGCGGCGGTGGCGCAAGACCCCTGCAGCGCCTGGAACAGCTCGGCCTGCTGTCCCAGCGACTGCAATGCGTGCATATGACCCAGCTCGATGACGCGGATATCGAACTGCTGTTGAAAAATGCCGTGAATGTGGTGCATTGCCCCGCTTCCAATCTGAAACTGGCAAGCGGCCTGTGTCCGGTAGCCCGGCTGCTGGAGGCCGGCGTCAACGTCAGCCTGGGTACCGATGGCTCCGCCAGCAACAATGATCTGGACATGTTCAGCGAGATGCGGCTGGCAGCCCTGCTGGGCAAGGCCATCGCCAACGATGCCGCGGCCATCTCCGCCTGGCAGGCTCTGGGCATGGCCACCATCAATGGCGCCCGCAGCCTGGGGCTGGATGAACACATCGGTTCACTGGCTCCCGACAAGTATGCCGATGTGGTGGCGGTGGATCTCGACCGGATAAATTCCCATCCCGTCTACGACCCGGTATCGACACTGGTCTACAGCAGTGCCGCCTCCCAGGTCACTCATGTCTGGGTGGGTGGCCATCTCAATGTCGAGCAGCGCAAACTCACCACCCTGGATGAAAGCTCGCTGCTTCGCAATGCCCGCCAGTGGGCGAAAAAAATTCAACAGGAATAAACCGTGAGCACCGATACCGACAGCGCGACAAACAACGTTGACCAAAGTGAAATCGCCAAGTTCGAGGCCCTCGCCAGCCGCTGGTGGGACCGCAACAGCGAGTTCAAACCCCTGCATGACATCAATCCGCTGCGTCTCGGCTTCATCGCCGGCCAGATCAACCTGGCCGGACAGAAGGTCCTCGATATTGGCTGTGGCGGCGGCATTCTGGCCGAAGCCATGGCTCGCTGCGGCGCGCACGTGACCGGCATTGACATGGGTGAGGCACCGCTGGCCGTGGCGCGCCTGCATTTGCTGGAAAGCGGACTGGCCGTGGACTACCACAAGGCCGCCGCGGAGGACTTTGCCCGCTTGCATCCCCAGCATTTCGATGTCGTCACCTGTCTGGAAATGCTGGAGCATGTGCCGGATCCGGCCTCGGTGATCCAGTCCTGCGCACGACTGCTGAAACCCGGCGGACAACTCTTCGTCTCCACCATCAACCGCAATCCCAAGGCTTATCTGTTTGCGGTCATTGCTGCCGAGTATCTGCTGAAGCTGCTGCCCAGGGGCACCCATGACTATAAAAAATTCATCCGCCCTTCCGAGCTTGCCCAATGGGCCAGGGCAGCGGGGCTTGAGCTCGTACAGAGCAGGGGAATGACCTACAATCCACTGACCGGGAAATACCGGCTTGACGCGGACATGGACGTGAACTATCTGCTGCAGCTGAGCAAGCCCCTGTAAACACCCCGCTCCCCCTTTACTGAACATCAGGATAACGGCTGTGCTGAAAACCATACTGTTTGATCTCGACGGAACCCTGCTCGATACCGAACCGGACTTCACGCTGATTCTCAATCGATTGCTGCGGGCAAACCAGCGTGCCGAAGTCAGCGCCGCGCGCGTGCGCCAGACCGTTTCCAGTGGTGCCAGAGCCCTGATAAGACTGGGGTTCGGCATGGACGAAGAAGACCCGGACTTCAGCAGCCATCTGGACCAGCTGCTGGCTCTTTACGACAGGCAGATTCCAGACACCCGCTGTGTCCTTTTTCCTGGCATTGCCTCGCTGCTGCAACGCATCGACTCTGAAAACCTGAACTGGGGCATCGTCACCAACAAACCCAGCCGCTTTACCCAGCCCCTGCTGGCCCGGATACCGGCCTTGAGCCAATGCCGGGTCGTGGTCTGTCCGGATCAGTTGCAGCAATCCAAACCTGACCCGGAAGGGCTGCTGCTGGCCTGCCGGCAGGCTGCCAGCAGCGCCGCTGAAGCTGTTTATGTGGGTGACCACCCCAGAGACATCGAAGCCGGCAGGAATGCCGGCATGAAAACCATTGCCGCCGCCTGGGGCTATCTGCCGGAAAATACGCAGGCCCTTGACTGGAACGCAGACAAGGTCGCCCGGCATGCCGATGACATCCAGGACTACCTCTTTCACCACTGAACCCAGCAGACACCCCCGACAGACAAGGAAACAGGCATGTTTGACTACCAGGCTCCCGCGCATTCACTGCAAGACAGAATCATTCTGATCACCGGCGCCGGTGCCGGTATCGGCCGCGCCCTGGCTCATGCCTGTGCCCGGCAGGGTGCCACGACCATATTGCTGGGCAGGACAGTGGCGAACCTGGAACAGGTCTATGATGAAATCGAAGCCATCGGAGGCCCCCGGCCCGCGATTTTCCCTCTCGACCTGGAAACAGCACAGGAACAGGACTATCAGCAACTGCTCCAGGGTATCGAGAACGAGTTCGGGGTTCTGCATGGTCTGGTGCACAATGCCGGCATTCTGGGACCACGGGTGCCCCTTCAGGTCTATCCGCTGGATGCCTGGAAGCAGGTCATGCAGATCAATCTCAATGCCGCCTTTGCATTGACCCGGCAGCTGCTGCCACTGCTGCAAACGGCCGACAATGCCTCCGTTGTCTTCACGTCCTCCGGTGTCGGCCGAAAAGTCAGGGCATTCTGGGGAGCCTATGCCGTTTCCAAGGCGGCGACGGAAGCGCTGATGCAAGTGTTCCATCAGGAACTAGAGCAGACCTCGGCCATCCGCATCAATACGGTCAATCCCGGCGCCTGTGCCACGGCCATGCGCAAAAAAGCCTATCCTGCCGAAAACCCCGCCACGCTGCCACAACCGGAAGACATCATGGCTGTGTATCTCTACCTGCTGGGCAGGGACAGCCTGGGCGAATCGGGCCAGGCCTTTGATGCGCAATAGGAGCCTGTCGGACTCAGGATGATTCTCCCGGCGAGGCCGGAACTTCAGGCCCGGCGTTTCCTGCCGGCAAACTTTCTGACCGGCCGATATTTTAAACCGGCCAGTTTGTAAAGTTCCTTGACTTCACTGCCGGGCAATTCGCAGAAACGTCCGGCGGTAATGGTACTGGGAATGAAAATATTGCCGAAGCGAACGCGCTTGAGACGGCTTACGGTAATATCCTGGGACTCCCAAAGCCTTCTGACTTCCCGGTTGCGTCCTTCCATCAGCACCACGTGATACCACTGATTGACACCCTCGCCGGAAAAAAACTGGATGTCGGTAAAGCGGGCCAGCCCATCCTCCAGCATCACACCCTTGTGCATGTTTTCGACGGCTTCCCTGGTAACGCTGCCCATGACACGTACAGCATATTCCCGTTCGATCTGCATGGTCGGATGCATCAGCTTGTTGGCAAGTTCGCCATCGGTGGTAAACAACAGCAAACCGCTGGTGTTGATGTCGAGCCTGCCCACAGCCACCCAGCGGGCATGTTGCAAACGAGGCAATTTGTCAAACACCGACGGCCGCCCTTCCGGGTCCTTGCGGCTGCATATTTCACCTTCAGGCTTGTTGTACAGCAGCACCGTTTGCGGCACGGCCTCGGCAGTGCCGGCACTCAGTTTCTTGCCATCGACAACGATCTTGTCAGTACTGCCGACCCTGTCACCAAGGCTGGCGACCCGGCCATTGACGCTGACCCGGCCATTACTGATCCAGGCTTCCAGTTCACGCCGGGAACCATAACCGGCTCGCGCCAGCACTTTCTGCAATTTTTCATCCATCTTGATTTCTCACGAAATTAATTGGGTAAGCCCGCCGCATATTCTGTACTATTCAGCGGGGTACACTGGCTAAACGGCCACTCCAGAACGACCCGTCACCCCTGCGCAGACAGAGGTGACGGGAGGGTGCAGGAATGACGGCAAGAAGAACTCATTCCGGGTCCGGTTCCAGAAGATCCTTATTGCCATAGGCGATGATTTCTTCGAGGGGCCGGGTGGCCCTGGCAACGGCATCAGGATCATCGATGAAGGCATTCTCATCCATGTCCGCGTCTTCTTCCGGCGGGATTTCCAGTACCCTGGGTTTGGGCTGCTCCTCCGTCAGGGAGAGCTCCCGGTTGATTTCTTCCATGTCCCTGATTTCGTTGAGCGCCGGCAATTGTTGCAGACTGTTCAGATTGAAATAGTCAAGAAACTGACGGGTGGTGGCAAACATGGCGGGTCTTCCCGGTACATCACGGTGACCGACCACCCGCACCCATTCCCGGTCCAGCAAGGTATGAATCAAGCTTGAACTCACTGCCACACCCCGGATTTTTTCGATGTCGCCACGGGTGATCGGCTGTCGATAGGCAATGATTGCCAATGTCTCCAGCATGGCCCTTGAATATTTCTGGGGTTTTTCCTCCCACAGTCTGCTGATCCAGGTGCTCAATTCCTCCTTTACCTGAAAGCGATAACCGGAGGCTACTTTCTTCAACTCAAAACCACGTTCGGTGCAGGCCGCTTCGATATTTCTCAGCACGGCATCGATCAAGGCCGGCTCGGGCCGTTCATGTTCTGCGAAAATCTCGGCAATGCGTTCGGCGCTGAGGGGTTTGCCAGCAGTCAGCAACAAACCTTCAATTATTTTCTGTAAGTGCTTTTCCTGTTGCACCTGCTCCTCCTGCTGCATTTGCTCTTCGTCTGTCATGTTGTCCGTGCCTTGATATGAATGGGTCCGAAAGGTTCGCTTTGGGCAATTTCAATCAGCGATTCCTTGATCAGTTCCATAATCGCCATAAAGGTGACAATCACGCCCATGCGTCCTTCATCCCGCATCAACAGTGAAATCATCGGCGTAAAATGCGAACTGGAAACCCGCAGCAGAATTTCCGACATTCTTTCGCGTGTGGAAAGTGTTTCCTTCTGGATATGGTGGCTTTCATATAAATTCGAACGGCGCAGGACCTCGGCGAAGGCCAGCAGAATCTCTTTCAAATCCACATCCGGGTGTGAAGCCTGCCGGTGCAGTGGCGGTGCATCGGCGGCGGCGAGAAAAATTTCCCGTTCCAGCCTGGGCAGCGCATCCATCCTTTCTGCGGCTTCACGATAACGTTCATATTCCTGCAAGCGCCGAATCAACTGGGCGCGCGGGTCCTCTTCCTCCTCATCTTCTTCGGCGGAGCGCGGCAGCAGTATCCGGGACTTGATTTCAGCAAGCATCGCGGCCATGACCAGATACTCCGCCGCCAGTTCAAACTGAGCGGCCTCCATCAATTCCACATAGGCAATATACTGGGCCGTAATCTCAGCGACATTGATATCGAGAATATCAATATTCTGACGTCTGATCAGATACAGCAGCAAATCCAGCGGACCTTCAAAGGCTTCCAGAAAGACTTCCAGCGCGTCAGGTGGAATATAAAGATCCCGCGGCAACTCGGTGATGGCCTTGCCCGCGACAAAGGCAAAGGGCATTTCCTGCTGCGCAACCAGATTTTCCTGATTTGCCTGTCTTGCCTGCACCAGCAAACTGACCCTTTCGTGAATATTTTCAGGATCCAGGCTGTTGTCACTCAGGTCTTCGTTCATAGCAACTACCTGTAGTTGAGCCCCATGGCCTGGCGCACATCGTTGAGCGTTTCCTTTGCCGCGTCCCTGGCTTTTTCTGAACCCTCGGTCATGATGGCCTTCACCAGATCAGGGTTTTCTTCAAAATGCCGGGCTTTTTCCCGGATCGGCTGGATCTCGGCCAGCACGGCATCGATCACCGGCTGCTTGCAGGCCAGGCAACCGATCCCGGCACTGCGGCATTTTTCCTGCACCCAGGTTTTGGTATCCGCAGCAGAATAAATCTCGTGAAACTGCCATACCGGACATTTATCGGGATCACCCGGATCGGTGAGCCGCACACGCGCCGGATCAGTGGGCATGGTCCGAATTTTTTGGCTGATGACATCCGTTTCTTCCCGCAAAGAGATCGTATTGTCATAGGACTTGGACATTTTGCGACCGTCCAGACCCGGCATCCTGGGTGCCGCCGTCAGCAGTGCCTGGGGTTCTGCCAGAATCATCTTGCCGCTGCCTTCGAGATAGCCAAACAGACGCTCCCGGTCACCCAGGGTAATATTCTGCTGTTCCCGGATGAGCGCCTGGGCCGTCTGCAGCGCGTCCTGGTCACCCTGCTCCTGGTAACGCCGCCTCAGGCTGCTGTAGAGTTTCCCGGCTTTCTTGCCCATTTTTTTGATGGCCGCTTCCGAACTTTCCTCGAAGTCCGGTTCTTTGCCGTACAGGTGGTTGAAGCGCCGACTCAGTTCCCGGGTCAGTTCAACATGGGCAACCTGATCGGCACCCACCGGTACCCAGCCAGCCTGATAAATCAGAATGTCGGCACTTTGCAACAGGGGGTAGCCCAGAAAGCCATAGGTATCGAGTTCCTTTTCCCGCAGATTTTCCTGCATGTCCTTGTAACTGGGCACCCGTTCCAGCCAACCCAGCGGCGTCATCATCGACAGGAGCAGATGCAGTTCTGCATGTTCGGGCACCCGCGACTGAATGAACAGGGTCGCGGCGCTGGGACTGACACCTGCCGCCAGCCAGTCGATCACCATTTCCCAAACACTGTCCTCGATGACGCGGGGATTGTCGTAGTGCGTAGTCAGGGCATGCCAATCGGCAATAAAGAAAAAGCATTCGTACTCGTGTTGCAGTTTTACCCAATTCTTGATGACACCGTGCAAATGCCCGAGATGAAGACGCCCTGTAGGACGCATGCCTGACAATACCCGCTGCTGTGAATCGACCGAACTCAATGCCTGCCCCCACGTCTTCCGAAAAGATCGGGATTATAACCGCATTCAGCACGAATTACTTCAGGCCATGAAAGGCGATGGATCAGCCTTGCCCTGCCGAAGCACCTGCGGCGCGCCATCGCTGAGATCGACCACGGTGGTCACCTCGAGACCGCAGAAACCACCGTCTACGACCATATCCACGGCATGGCCCAGGTCATCGCCGATGGCGTCAATATCACTGGGAGGCTCCTCTTCTCCCGGCAGAATCAGGCTGCTGCTGAGAAGTGGTTCATCCATGGCCGCCAGCAGGGCCGACACCACCGGATGATCGGGAACCCGGATGCCTATCGTCTTGCGCTTGGGATGCAGCATCAGCCGTGGCACCTCGGACGTGGCCTTTAGAATGAAGGTATAGGCCCCCGGCGTATGGGCCTTGAGCAGGCGATAGGCACTGTTGTCGACACGGGCATAGGTCGCCAGCTCCGACAGATCACGGCACATCAGGGTGAAATTGTGTCTGGAGTCCAACTGTCTGATTCGGATGATTCTCTGCAAGCCTGCCTTGTTGCCCAGACGGCAGCCCAGCGCATAGGCCGAGTCCGTGGGATAAATGATGACCCCCCCATTCATCAGCACTTCGACCACCTTTTTGATCAGCCGGGCCTCAGGATTCTTCGGATGAATTTCCAGCACCTGCCCCATGACTACCTGTCCTGCCTGCAAAAGGGGGAAGCCTATCATACAGAAGCGTCACCTCCGGATTTATTTCGAGAGACCTGCTGTCCCAAATCGTCTAAAATAGGGCTCCTGGCCATTCGACAGATCAAATCCCATGAAGCAACTGCTGGACTACATCCCTCTTATCTTTTTTTTCATCGTTTACAAGATGGACGAAAGAATCGTCAGCATCGGTAGTTTTGACTATACTCTGGGCGGCATTTTCAGCGCCACGGAAGTACTGGTGACGATGTCCCTCCTGGTCTATGGCAGCATCTACCTGAAGGCCCGCAAGCTTGAGCGTTCACAGCTCATCACACTGGTGGCGGTGGTGCTCTTCTGCTCTTTTACCCTCATCTTCCGGGACGAAGCCATCCTGAAATGGAAAGCTCCGGTGGTGAACTGGATTTTCTCAGGCATTTTCCTGGGCAGCCATTTTTTCAAACGTAAAAATGCCACTCAGATGTTGATGGATCATGCCGTCAGCCTGCCAACCAAGGTCTGGACCCGGCTGAACCTGAGTTGGGGCGTGTTCTTCCTGTTTCTGGGCTCCATCAACCTCTATGTGGCCTTCACCTTCCACGAATACTGGGTAGACTTCAAGGTCTTCGGCAGTCTCGGCATGATTCTGCTGTTCATCGTAGGGCAAACCTTCTATCTGGCCCGCCATATCCAGGAAGAGACGCCCGATACCGAGACCAAGACTGTCGACCAGCCCTGAGCCGATCAGTCCACCAGAGCCTTGCGGAGCTTCGGAAAGTTCGTGTCCAGAATCTGATTCCATTCATACACCTGATCCTGATTTTTTTGCAAAAAGCCCTGGGCATTCCCCTCTATCACAATCGAGTTGATGACGTCGCCTATCCGTATCTCCCGAATGATCTCCCTGCCCGAAATCACCTTGCCAAAGACCGTATGCAGGCCATTGAGATGGGGTGTGGCCTGATGGGTAATAAAAAACTGACTCCCGTTCGAGTCGGGGCCTGAGTTGGCCATGGCCAGAATGCCTTCCTGATTGAGCCGGAGAGCAATTTCATCCTGAAACTGGTAACCCGGTCCACCCCTGCCTGTACCCTCAGGATCCCCGCCCTGAGCCATGAAGTCCGGGATGACCCTATGAAAGGTCAGCCCATCATAAAACCCCCGGGTCGCCAGGTTCACAAAACTGCTGACCGTCACAGGGGCAACATTCTTGTACAACAGAAACTCCATGACCCCCCTGTTGGTATCAATCCGCGCATACAACTCGGCCGGATCTTTTTCTTCCTGCGCCTGGGCAGCCACAGCCGCAAACATCAGGCCCAGTGCAAATATCAGGTTTTTCATCTTTTTCCTCAATTGTTCTCACGTTGACGAGTAAATCCGATTTCCATTTATTGATATCCAAAAGTCCGGGCAAAAAGAATAACAGAAATTGTCGGCATGGATAAATCAGGTCTCGTTCTTGATGAGCCTGGGAGCCAGACTCCTAGCTATGGCGTTTACCAGCGGCTTCATGGAAAAAGCCGTCTCCGGCATGATATCCACCCGGACGCCGGCGGCTTGCAACTGTGCTTTTACCAAGGGACCGACAGCGGCCACCCGACTCCGCTCCATCCCCACCTGCAATTGTTTTTCCAGCTGCCTGGCCCGGGCTACCTGCTGCAGACGGGTGAACTGGGGCTGGCTGGTGAAGGCGATCACATCGATACGGCCCTCAGCCAGGTCGAGAATGAGTTCAGCGACTTTTTTCTCCTCGGCCTGGTCGGCATAGACATAAGGAGCAACGGTCGTCACCACCGCCTGCCTGTTCTCCAGATAAGTTCTTAGCCTCAGGTTGGGATCCATGCCATAGAGCTGGATCGCGATCCGGCGCCCCTCCAGCATCCAGCCGTCCAGGGTGCTTATCACACCGTCGGTGGTTGGCTGAATTGCCCGCATATCGCTTTTCAGACCCACTTCCCGCAGCGCCCGCTCCGGCTTCGGCCCCCGGCAGAGCTTCCGGGTTTTCGCCAGTGCCGCAACGAATTTTTCCTGCTGTTGGTGGCGGGCTGCAAACGCGAGCAGACGCCTCAGCCCCTCTCCGGTCAGAATAATGAAATCATCAGGGGGGTTGGCCATAAAATCCTCCAGCCAGGTCAGCACCGGAACAGGATCCGGCGCGTCATGAATGGCGACCATGGGCACCTTGATGACCCGGGCTCCCCTGGCCTGCAACAAATCAGCCAGAATTGCCAGCTGCCGGGTTTCCGGCAAGGCCACGACTCTGCCTTGCAGAGTTCTGCCTGCCGCGAGCATTTCCTCATCTTTCATCGTCAATCGTTCCTTTCGCCATCATTCGAACCGAACCAGTCGGTCGTTACCTTGCATGTGTTACCTTTTTGCAAAACTTTAATGGTTTTTTAATATTTTTTTAAAAAACCTTTAAAATTCATTATCTTAATATGTTTAACCCAGCATTTACATAAACTTGACCGCCGTAACAAATGTGAAAAAAACAAGAATTTTACCCACAAAGTGTTACCTTTTTGTTTCAACAGATGTTACTATACGAACCGTTTCAAACCGAAACATATTTTCATCTACAATCTTAAAAGGAGGAAAGAGATGAGCGTTAAAATAAGAAAGGCTACAGAGACCCTGGAAGCCCTTACCCTGTCCGCACTGGTGACTGTGGCAATCATTGCCGTGCCCGTACTGACGATAGTAGCTGCATTCCGCTAGGCCCTGCGCCGTACGGGAATGCAAGCTCTGCGTGTGAAATGTGAACTGCCTTGCCAAGGCCATGCCCCAGGAATCATCCCCCTCTGGGGCATCGCCAAGGCAGGCTGAAGCATACCCCTCTACTGACTGGCCGCAGCCTGATAACCAGGCCCCCCCTTGCCGACATAAGCAGGCTGCGGTTCAGTTTTTTTCCCTTTTCCGCTCAATCCCGCAATGTTACCCGTCCGGCAAAATTACAGGGCCGGTGACGGCTGTCCAGTTGTTCCCGAATGATCCCCTGCCAGGCCGTCCTGCAGGCACCCGGGGAACCCGGCATGCAGAACACCACGGTATTGTTGCTCAAGCCCGCGAAAGCTCTCGACTGTATCGTTGAAGAACCGATTTCCTGCCAGGACAGCTGCCGGAATATCTCACCAAAGCCATCAATGGCGGAATCCAGCAGGGGTTGAACGGCTCTCAGCGTGTTGTCCCTGCGCGTGAAACCCGTACCTCCGGTTACCAGAACCCCGTGAACATCATCGTCCGCGATCAGCGTGGCAATCAGAGCCCGCAGCTTGTACACATCATCGATCACGATATGCTTCCGTGCCAGCACATGCCCACTCTCCCTCAGGCCCTCACAGAGCACACGGCCGGATTCATCATTAGCCTCGGTACGGGTGTCGGACACCGTAACCACGGCCAGATTCAGGGGAATGAAGTCTTGCTGGGGTTTGCTGCTGCTCATTGCGGGTTGACTCCTAACCACCGGTCATGTTCATGAAACGCACAACCTGGGCATGGTCCCTGTCATAAAAATAATGGCGCAGTGGCTTGATATCCATCGCGTCGACAAGGGTCTGCTGAAGCTTTTGTTCATCATCCGGGCTGTCTCTGAGCACCTTGCGCAAATCCACCGAATGCTCATTGCCAAGACACAACAGCAGCCTGCCTTCCACGGTTACCCGCACCCGGTTACAGCTCTCGCAGAAATTATGGGAAACCGGGGAGATAAAACCCACCTTGCTGCGATGCGAAGCAATCCGGTAATAGCGAGACGGTCCGGCGGTCGTCATTTCCACCGGGCTCAACGCATAACGCTGACTGATCACATCGCGGACAAGGTCATTGGCACACAGGGTATCCTGACGCTGATGGTCGGAAGCCTCTCCCAATGGCATTTCTTCGATATAGGCAATGTTGATGCCCAGACCCATGGCATATTCCAGCAGATCCAGAATTTCGTGATCATTGCGGCCCTTGAGAATCACCGCATTCAGGCGAATGCTGTCAAAGCCGACGGCCACCGCCGTCTCGATGCCACGCAGAACCTTGTGCAGGTCACCCGTGCGGGTCATGTTTTTGAAACGTTCCGGGTCCAGACTGTCGAGGCTGACGTTGATCCTGTTGACGCCCGCATCGCGCAGCGGCTGTGCCAGTTTTTCCAGCTGCGAACCGTTGGTGGTCAACAACAACTCCTCGAGACCCGGCAGACGGCCCATGCGCTCGATCAGGGACATGATGTTTTTTCTGATCAAGGGTTCCCCGCCAGTGATGCGCAGCTTGTTGACCCCCAACTGCGTGAAGGCCTCTGCCACCTTGTAGATTTCTTCCAGTGACAGCACCTGATTGCGGGGCAGAAAGGTCATTTCCTCGGCCATGCAGTACACACAGCGGAAGTCACAGCGGTCGGTGACCGAGATGCGCACATAATCGATCACCCTGCCATGCTTGTCGATCAGCCCGGCGTGGGGTTTAGTCGGAGTCAGGGTCCTGATATCAGCCATCTTGCGTTGCATCCTGGACGGGCTTGCGGGCAAAGAAAAGGCTGCCATTATAGCCTAAAGCCCGAAGCAACGGAACAAAGGCGCTTACTGCGGGCAGCAAGCCTGAAGGCAAAGGGCCGCCGCTCCTCTGCACTTGCACAAGCGAAATGACTTTTGGAGAGAACTACGGTCTGCCCGGGCTGGGTGCCCCTTGCAGCCAGGCGCGACCTTCGGCATACAGTTTTTCCACCTCCGGGCCTTTCAATCCCGGCAAGCCACTTTTTTTGACCTCATAGCCAATCTGGCTCTGCAGGTAGGCCAGATGACGATATCCTTCCGGAAAACTGTTGAGCAGCTCCGGGTCCAGCTCCAGCCTGGCATTGGGCATCACCACATCCAGACGATCCTTCTCATAAATGGGCTGACGCCGCACCATGCCCCAATGCCCCCTGCGGTTTTCAAAGAAATCATAGAAACGCCCGGTGCAGACCACATCCACCAGCACATCATGCACCAGGGCACGCTGGCTGATGGTCATCTTGGTCTGAGACACGGCACGTATCCCGGCCACCTCACAGTTGAAGCCCCCATGGAAATGAATGATGCTCACACCATTATCAAAGCCCTTCCGGCGGGCGGCGATAAACTCCTGACAGGGAGCCTGAAACCAGGTGGCACACATGAAACCATCATCATGCCAACAGCGGGCAAAGCCCTCCCAGTCGCCAGAATCACTGAAAATCGCCCAGTTATCCACGATCTCGCGGATAATAACCTTGTCCTGCGCCTCGAGCTCTGTATCCATTGCGTTTCCCCTTGCGGTCGTTGCGATGCGAATGAGCTGATTATACCTGTTGCCAGCCCTGCGACCATCGACCACGGCGACAGACCACCTTGAGCCTGCACGAAAGCAGAAAAAATGGTAACCTTCGCCGCTGCCAAACAGACACCTGGAGACGCTACGAAATGATTATCGATTGTCACGGCCATTACACCACTGCCCCGGATGAACTCGGCGTCTATCGCAATGCCCAAAAAGCCGCTGTCAAACAAAACCCGGATTTTATCGGGGCCAAGGGTTCCATCAACATCAGTGACGAGCAGATTCGGGAAAGCCTGGAAAACAGTCAGCTCAAACTGCAACGTGAACGCGGCACAGACCTTACCATCTTCTCTCCCCGTGCCAGCTGGATGGAACACCATGTGGGCAATGCGCACACCAGCCGCTTCTGGACCGAGCACACCAACGAACTGATTCACCGGGTCTGCCAGCTCTATCCGGACAATTTCATCGGTGGCTGTGCCCTGCCCCAGTCTCCCGGCACAGACCTGAAAACCAGTGTCTCCGAGCTGGAACGCTGCGTAAACGAATTCGGCTTCGTCGGCTGCAATCTCAACCTCGACCCTTCCGGCGGTCATTTCAATTCACCACCTCTGGGGGATCGCTACTGGTATCCCATCTACGAAAAAATGGTCGAGCTGGATGTGCCCGCGATGATTCACGTCAGTGGCAGCTGCAACCCGGCCTTCCACGCCACCGGTTCCTATTACCTGAGCGCCGACACCACAGCCTTCATGCAACTGATGCAATCCACCGTGTGTCAGGACTTCCCCGGCATCAAGTTCATCATTCCCCATGGTGGTGGTGCGGTACCCTATCACTGGGGCCGTTTCCGCGGTCTGGCCGACATGCTCAAGCTGCCCCCACTGAGCGAACTGCTGATGCACAATGTCTATTTTGATACCTGCGTCTATCACCAGAAAGGCATCGATCTGCTGCTGGATGTCATCGACAACAAGAACATCCTCTTTGCCTCCGAAATGGTTGGTGCCGTGCGCGGCATCGACCCTGAAACCGGCTTCTATTTCGATGACACCAAACGCTACATCGACAATGCCAAAATTTCGTCAGAGGAAAAGGCCAATATTTTTGAGCACAATATCAGAAAGGTCTTCAGCCGAATCAAACGCTAAGGAGCCTGTCGGACTCAGGTGTTCGTAGCGAGGCGAGTGGGAAATCGCCCCCTCTGCCGGGACACTCACGGGGGAGTCCGGTGAGGAGCGCAGCGAGCGGGCGGAGCTCCCCCGGGGGGGTGGCCCTGGGCTGAAGCCCAGGCCCACATTCACTGTTTTTGAGCCCCCCTACCCAAGCTGCCGTCCGGGATAACGCTCGCGCACAGCGCCTATACCGAATCCCGAGACTGCTTCTTGACCTTTTTGGCAGCCTTCTTCTCCTTGGGACTCAGGCTGGACTTCTTTTTGACGTCTTTTTTTGTATTTCTTTCCTTGCTCATGATGCGCACTCCTGCTGATTGGCCGTCCGTCAGCTTATCATCATCCAATGACCACTGGACCTGGTGACGGTTCGGTAGGGGCTCACTCTACCACGGAAACCGATTCCGGAAAGCCGCTCAGAAACATTTATCCATCTGCTCCTGCCTATTCCGTTTGCTCGACGTTGTGATAAACATTCTGCACATCATCCAGCTTGTTCAGCATGTCCAGAAACTTCTCGAACTGGGCAACATCATCACCGCCCAGGTGGGTCATGCTGTGGGGCACGAACTGGATTTCGTCCACCTCATAATCCATCTCTCCAAAAGCCTCCCTGAGAGCATTCTTGGCTTTGAAATAATCGGTGTTGGAAGCGAAGACGGTGATTCGGCCAGCTTCGTTTTCAATGTCCTGCACATCGACATCGGCGCTCAGCAGAACATCCAGCACGGCGTCTTCGTCCTCGGCGTCAAATACCAGGATGGTGCTGTGATCAAAGAGGTGACTGACGCTGCCCGAGGTGCCGATTCTGGCATCGGTTTTGGTGAAACACTGGCGTACATCGCCAAAGGTCCGGTTGGGATTGTCGGTGAGACACTCCACGATCACCGTGCAGCCACCAGGTCCAAAACCTTCATAGCGGGCGCTGGCAAAATCTTCTCCGCCACCCCCCTTGGCCTTGTCCAGCGCCTTTTCTATCACATGACTCGGAACCTGCTCTTTCTTGGCCCGTTCGATCAGGCTGCGCAAGGCCAGATTCCCGTCCGGGTCGATGCCACCCGCCTTGGCACAAACGTAAATTTCACGGGCATAGCGGCTGTAGACCTTGGCCTTGATGTCGGAGGTTTTGGCGATGGATTCTTTGCGATTCTGGTAGGCTCTGCCCATTGCGTATTCTCATTGATGAGGAAGCGAATAAAAGGATGAATTTTACAGGAAAAAATGAATCTGGCATCTGTTTCTGATACCGTTCAGTCTCTGACAGTAGTTGACCAGTGAGACCGTCTTATATGAATGCATCACCTCTACAAAACATCCTCAGGAAACTTTCCGCTTTTGGCCTCGATTCGCTGGATATCTTCAATGCCCGGGGCCGGGATTCCTCGGCCGCCTACATGGCCAGGCTATGTTCGACCCTGTTGCAACTCAAGGGCGAGGCCTCATCCATTGCCATTGCCCAGGAAATCATCAGCAGCTATCAGGGCTTCTCCGATGAAGAAAAACAACAGTTTTTCCAGTTTCTGCATGACGACCTGAGTGCCGATGACAACGCCGTAAACAAGGCCATTCACGTCTACCAGCAATCCAAGAGCCAGCAGGACTTGCAAGGCTTGCATCGTGCCACGGAATCCCCCCGCAAGGAGTTGTTCCGGGCGCTGAATACAGCTCCCGGGGGAACCCATGCCCTGATTGCCATGCGCGAGGATCTCCTGGGCCTGCTGGCCGCCCAGCCCCATTTGAAAATCATCGATTTTGATTTGCTGCAGTTGTTCAAAGCCTGGTTCAACCGGGGCTTTCTGCAGCTTCGGCATATTGATTGGCAAACGCCGGCCCAGGTTCTGGAAAAATTGATTGAATACGAATCGGTCCATGAAATTCAGGGCTGGCCCGACCTCAGACGCCGCCTGGAAGACGACCGCCGCTGCTTCGCTTTTTTTCACCCGGTGATTCCCGATGTGCCCCTGATCTTTGTCGAGGTGGCCCTGACCGGACAGATCAGCACCAACATCGAGGACCTGCTGCGACAGCCCCCATCGGACAAACCCCAGAAACCCAAAACCGCCATTTTTTATTCCATCAACAACTGCCTGCTGGGCCTGCGCGGGGTTTCCTTCGGTAATTTCCTGATCAAGCAGGTAATCGAAGACGTGGCCATTCAGATGCCCTCCATCAAAGTTTATGCCACCTTGTCGCCGGTACCGGGTTTTCTTACCTGGCTACGGGCCAACCTGGCCGACCTGCCCCGGCTTACCGTCGAAACCCGGTCGCTGTTGCAGCGCCTGCTCGATGCCGTGCAAGCCCAAGCCATTCTGGCCGAGGCCCCAAAGCTCCAGGAGCTGCTGATACGGCTCTGTGCCCATTACCTGGTGCGCGCGAAAAGTCGCGACAAACCTGCCGATCCTGTGGCTCGCTTTCATCTGGGCAATGGCGCCAGCCTGGCAAATATCAATTGGCTGGCCGATGTCTCCGACAATGGCATGCGGCAGTCGGCCGGTATCATGGTGAATTATCTCTACACTCCCGCCGACCTCACCCGCAATCACGAAGCCTACGAACAGAGCAACAAGGTGGTCTGTTCGAGCACCATCAACAAGCTGCTGTCCGACAAATGAACGGCCACAGACTATTCAAGGCTCCCTGTTGCAGCGCTTCCGGCTTGTTTGCTACCCTTGGACAGCTCTACCTTAACTAGTCCGGGCCATGAATGGACTTTTTCAACAAACTGCTAGCGCAATTCCACAAGAACAATCATCAATAATAGGAAAGGCAACCATGGAAATATTCAATCTCGATTTTCTCGCACGCTGGGGTCATGTGCTGTTCGGCATTACCTGGATCGGCATCCTGTACTATTTCAATTTCATCCAGGGAGGATATTTCAAGCAGGCCACGCCTGAAGCCCTCACGGACGCGAAGGCCAAACTGGCGCCCAGCGCCCTGTGGTGGTTCCGTTGGGGCGCAATGTTCACCTTTCTGACCGGCCTGATCCTGCTGCATGGCGTCGCCACCCGGGCCAGCAGTTTCATCGTACTGGGCGCGACGCTCGGCACTCTGATGTTTCTCAACGTCTGGTTCGTCATCTGGCCCAATCAGAAAATTGCGCTGGGCCTGGTCAGTAGCGGTGATGCGGCCAAAGCAGGTGCCAAGGCTCTGCTGGCCTCGCGTACCAACACACTGTTTTCCGCCCCCATGCTGTTCGGTATGCTCGCCTCCATGCACGGCACCGGACAGGGTTTTGTCCCCGTGACGGCCGCCAGTTTCAACGCCACCGGGCTGAGCGTGGCGCTGGCACTGGTACTGGCACTGGAAGCCAATGCCCTGGTGGGCAAACAAGGCCCCATGACCAGCGTCAGGGGCGTGATCATCTCCAGCCTGGTGCTGACTGTTGTCCTGGTCTTGTTGATTCAACTGTTGTAACGACATGCGTGCTGGCAAGGGACGCCAGCACAAGAGTCATCTGCCCTCATCAAAACCTGCTCCCGGAACCGGGCAGGTTTTGCAGGTATTTATGCCCAACATTTTCGATAGCCCTCCAGCCCGGATACCGACAGAGATATTCGATCTCCTGGCCGCAAATGAGCATGTGCAGATCAAGCGGATCATTTCCCGGGGCCACAGCTCTCCGGCATCCGGCTGGTACGAGCAGAGCGACAATGAATGGGTGCTGCTGCTGAAAGGGGAAGCCTTGCTGACCTTTGCTGATGGCAGCTCACAACGACTCGGCTCCGGTGATTTTCTGAACATCCCCGCCCACACCAAACACCGGGTGGCATGGACCGCCCCGGACCAGGACACGGTCTGGCTGGCCGTGCATTTTGACGCAGATGGCGCAACAGATGGACGCGAGCCGGATTTTTCCCGATGAGCGCCTTCATAAGCTGAACAAGCGCGATGCCCTGTTGCAGAGTGTCTCATGGGAAGGAGTACTCAACAGCCAAACGCAAGGTCCCTCAAAGACTCCCCAGATAAGCCTGGCGAATGCGGTCGTCTTGCTGTAGCTCCTGCGGATTACCGCTGAGAATGATTCTGCCGGCTTCCAGCACATAGGCACGCGTCGCGAAGTGCAGGGCTTCGGCCACCCGCTGTTCCACCAGAATCAGGCTGAGCCCGGTGCTCTGGTGGATGTTTACCAGGCGCTCAAAAATCTCATCGGCAATGGCCGGTGACAAGCCCATCGAGGGCTCATCCAGCATCAGTACCTGCGGTTCTGCCGCCATGCCCCGGCCAATCGCCAGCATCTGCTGTTCACCCCCCGACAGGGTGCCGGCCAGCTGCGTCTGTCGGTCTTTCAACACCGGAAACCAACTG
>JAVVEZ010000095.1:0-12286 GCA_032250895.1 Pseudomonadales bacterium
ATGGCCTCAATGTGGAAAACCCTCGGCTCGATCGTTTCTACGGCGCAGGCTCCTATCCGGCAAGTAAAGCTCTGCACAAGTCCAGGATCCACCTTCCTGTACCCTGCCGATCCCTTCCCGCACCTTGATGATATTATTTAAGCCGCGACTCCCGCCCCTAAAGTTGCTATCATCGCCAACTTTATAGCGGTTGTTGCCGCTGGTTTCCTTCCACAGACAGCAAGCTCAGACAAGCATTCGATGACCCTCGCAATCTCCATCAAAGATCTTCACAAAACCTACAAAAACGGCTTCAAGGCACTCAAGGGCATCAGTCTGGATGTCAAGCAGGGGGATTTTTTTGCCCTGCTCGGTGCCAATGGAGCAGGCAAATCCACCACTATCGGCGTGATCGCAACCCTGGTGAAAAAAACTGCCGGTTCCGTGGAGGTTTTTGGCAAGGATGTCGATACCAACACCTATGAAACCAAGCTGGATCTGGGCATCGTGCCTCAGGAAGTCAATTTCAATCACTTTGAGAAAGTCATTGATATCGTGGTGACCCAGGGTGGTTATTATGGCCTGCCGGCCCGGATCGCCAGGGAACGGGCCGAAAAATATCTGCGTCAACTGGGACTCTGGGACAAGCATGACCAAGCGGCCAGAATGCTGTCCGGCGGCATGAAAAGGCGTCTGCTGATCGCCCGTGCCCTGGTGCATGAACCCAAATTGCTGATTCTCGATGAACCGACGGCGGGCGTTGATATCGAGTTGCGCCGTTCCACCTGGGAATTCCTGCAGAAAATCAACAAGGCCGGCACCACCATCATTCTGACCACGCACTATCTGGAAGAAGCCGAGACCCTGTGTCGCAATGTTGCGATGATCGACCAGGGCATGATCATCGAAAATACCAGCATGAAAAAACTGCTGCAGACCCTGAATCGCGAGCTGTTTGTGCTCGATGCCCGTGAGCCGATGACAAGCGCGCCGGTCTTGCCGGGTTTCACTGTCGAACTGCTCGACGAGCACAGCCTGGAAGTCGGCGTCGAGGGCAGCCAGGATATCAATGCGGTATTCGAGCACCTGAGCCGGCAGGGTGTCAGAATCAAGAGCATGCGCACCAAGTCCAACCGGCTGGAGCAATTGTTCCTGTCATTGCTGAACAAAGCAGAGTAAACGGGCAGCGTCATTCAGAGGTTCTCTTATGTCATCAGTCGCGGTGAATTACAAATTTATTGCCTTCAAGACCCTGGTCTGGAAGGAAGTCCGACGCTTCCTGCGCATCTGGGTCCAGACCCTGGTGCCACCAGTGATCACCATCGCACTGTATTTTGTGATTTTCGGCAATCTCATTGGTCGTAGAATAGGGCCCATGGGGGGCTATACCTACATGGAGTTCATCGTGCCGGGGCTGATCATGATGGCGGTCATCAACAATTCCTACGCCAATGTCGTGTCTTCCTTTTTCAGTCAGAAGTTTCAGAAAAGCATAGAGGAACTGCTGGTGTCCCCGGTGCCCAATTTCGTGATTCTGACCGGTTTCGTCGCCGGAGGCGTGAGCAGGGGTTTGCTGGTGGGGCTGGTTGCCTCGCTCATTGCACTGTTTTTCAGTGGGGTGCATGTTCACAATCTGTTCATCATCATTGCGGTGGTCCTGATGTCCTCGATCGTCTTTTCCCTTGGCGGATTCATCAATGCCGTATTTGCCAACAAGTTCGATGACATCAGTATCATTCCGACCTTTTTCCTGACCCCCCTGATTTATCTCGGCGGGGTGTTTTACTCCGTGGAGCTGCTGCCTCCAATGTGGAAGACGATTTCCCAATTCAATCCGATCTTTTACATGGTGAATGCCTTCCGCTATGGCATTCTGGGCATTTCCGACGTCAATATTGTCTGGGCCTTTTTCATGCTGGCGGTTTTCACCGTGGGGCTTTTTTCCTTCTCGTTGTTTCTTCTTGATCGTGGCACAGGTTTGCGGCACTGATGACAGAGCCCCTGCTGGGTAAACAGGTCGATTATCCCGGGCAGTACAGTCCCCAACTGCTGGTGCCCATTCCCCGTGAACCGGGCAGGGAAAAACTGGGAATAGCCGGCAAAGAGCTGCCTTTTCATGGCGCGGACATCTGGAATGCCTATGAATTGTCCTGGCTTGACCCGAGAGGCAAGCCCGAAGTGGCCATCGGGCAGCTGAGTGTGCCTGTGGACTCTGTCAATCTGTTTGAATCAAAGTCGCTGAAGCTGTATTTCAATTCCCTGAATCAGGAGCGCTATACTTCCCGTGCCGACGTGCAGGCCTTGATCACCCGGGATCTCAGCGCCATCGCAGGAAGCCCGGTCCAGGTCGTCCTGAGTCATCCCGGGGAGGACAGCCACCGGCTCGACCCGCTGCCGGGTATCAGTCTGGATACTCAGAGCGTGACATGCTCCCTTTTTCAACCGGCTCCTGAACTGTTGCAGTTTGCCGAGGATGCGAAGATGGTCCGGGAAACCCTCCATACGGATCTGTTTCGCTCCAATTGCCCCGTGACCTCGCAACCGGACTGGGCCAGTATGTGTATCACTTACAGTGGCAGACAGCTGTCCCGGCCTGCGCTCCTGCAATATCTGGTTTCCTACCGTCAGCACAATGACTATCATGAGCACTGTGTTGAAGCGATCTTCATGGATATCAGCAGGCGCTGTCAGCCCGAAGCCCTGACCGTTCAGGCCCATTTTCTGCGCCGGGGGGGAATTGATATCAATCCGATCAGAAGCAGCGGGCAGGGGATGGCAGCAAGGACCTTTTCGCGGGCCGTGCGGCAGTAGTCGCTTGCTTGCCGAAACAGCAAAGATCAATACTTGAAAAAACAGGAAACCAGCGTGGATGCCATTTTTGCCTTGCATAACAGAACTTCGTCACCGCGGCTGACGGAACCGGCCCCTTCGGAAGCAGAGCTGCAGCTTATTTACCAGGCGGCCTTGCGCGCGCCCGATCACGGCCTGCTCCGGCCCTGGCGTTTTCTGGTGGTCAAGGGGGATGCCAGGGTGAAACTGGGGGACTTGTTCGTCCGTTGCAGTCAGCCTGACAGCGAAGAAAAACGGCTTAAATTGCGTGATGCGCCGCTGCGGGCTCCTGTCGTCATCATTGCGGTTGCCGCCATTGTCGAGCACCCCAAAGTACCTGCCATCGAGCAGATGGCCTCGACGGCGGCGGCGGTGCAGAATATGTCCCTGGCTGCCTATGCTCTGGGCTATGGCACGATCTGGAAGACCGGGGCGGTGGCCTACGATGAAAAAATAAAGCAGGCGCTCGGCATAGGCACACAGGAAGAGATCATGGCTTATCTGTATCTGGGCAGTCCCACGCTGAAAGAGCGTCCGGTGCCGGTGCTGCCGACGCAAGACTTTTTCGAAGACTGGCCGTAGATGGGTTTCCAGCAGCTTGAATTTGTCACAGCCATGCTATACAGTGTCGCGCTTTTCAGGCAGTTTGCCGGAACGGGCAAACCAGCAGGATTGAAGAATTGGGTGAGGTGTCCGAGCGGCTGAAGGAGCACGCCTGGAAAGTGTGTATACGTTAATAGCGTATCGAGGGTTCGAATCCCTCCCTCACCGCCATAAATAAAAAACCCGGCCCTGTGCCGGGTTTTTTATTTATGGCAGCGAGGGCCGGTGAGAAGCCTCGCGGGTTCGACAAGCCGTGCATCAGCACGGCGCAGCACGCCCGTTGTTTAGGGCGCCCCGCAGGGGTGAAGCGCGCAGCGCTGAATGCATCCCGACCGAATGAGACGGATGACCCAACCCGGCCCTTTCACTAAACCTGCATGGCATAATTGGTTCAGCAGGGTTTTATAGGCAACAAACCTGAGGCCGAAGGCCCGGACAGAGGGGTAGGGGCTTCGGGGGCTTCTGAGGGCAGGACGCCCGAAGAGAGCCTTCAGGGATGAACTCGTAGCGTCCCCCGAAGCTCCTGCCCCACTGCCCGGGCCTTTCACCAAACCTGCATGGCATAATCGGTTTAGCCGGAGTTTATAGGCAACAAACCCTAACCTTTCATTGAACCAACTGGAACCCCGCCGGCGCGGGGATGACGGTAAGGTTACCGGAATGCCTGTCAACCCGCTTTATCCAAGGGCAGCTTCAAGGTTTCTTCCTGGGCATCGTCGAGCCAGCACTGGACATGGGGATTGTCGAGCAGGGCCTGCAGATAGTGCCGGGACTTCTGGTTCAGTATGGCCCCATAGGCGCTCAGAGAAATGGCGAAGGGTGCCAGGAAACAATCGGCAATGGAAAAACTGCCGAACAGATAGTCTCCGCCATCGCCGAATTTTCGTCGGTAGCAGTAGATGATGGCATCCAGCCGGGCAATTTCCTGCTCTATTTTTTCGCTGGCCCGGAGTTTGACCGACAGATGGCAATTCATCGGCCACTCTCTTTTCAGATGTTGGAAGTCAGCGTGCAATTCCGCCACCACGGACCGGGCCGTCACTTTCTTGTTCAACTGTCTGGGCCAGCCCTGCGACTCCAGGAAGGTCTCCGAGACATAGTCACAAATGGCCAGGGAATCCCAGATTCTCAGACCGTTATGACAGAGCACCGGTACTTTCAGAGAAGGCGAATGAAACCCGAGTTTTTCCGCCGTATCCGATTGATAGAGGGCTATGCGGATTTCCTCGAAGGGAACGCCGGTTTCCTTCAATAATAACCATGCCCGCAATGAACTGGACGAAAAGTTTCTGTTGCCGGTAACGAGTTGTAGATCATTCATGAGTGGTGGCCTGTGTAACAAATTGACGGTTGCTGTGGATGATGATCTCTGCCCGGCGGTCATAAAAATTTCCCTCCAGGCTTTCGCTGGCAGTCAGCGGTCTGCTTGCACCATAGGCCGCTGTATGAATCGATGTGGTTTTCATACCCAGTTCGACCAGAGCGGATCTGACTGCCTCGACACGGCGTTGCGAAAGTTGCAGATTGTGTTCCTTGCTGCCGCGACGATCCGCATAAGCACTGATTTCGATCGTCGCTTTCGGCATTTTTTTACCCAGTGCCGCGAGTGCCTGCAAATTTTCCCGGTAATGTGGCTCGATCAGGCTCGAATCGGTTTTGAAATGCAGGTTGATTTTCGTGTCAGCACAACAGTTCACGCTGCCTGTAGTCGCATCGGGTTTGGCATCGTCGCCAAAACGGATACTGTGCAACTCCGCACTTGCGCCAGTCTGGCTCAGGGCATACTGTGCCTCCAGACTTCTGTTTTTTTCCTGTAGTGCGGCCAATTCCGTTTTGCTCGCCGCCAGGCTTGCTGTCAGTATTTGCCTTTCCTCGATGACATGGACACCATTGCCGAGCAGACCGCCAAAGATGGCCGTGCCAATGGCACCCGCAGGACCGGCAATGAGACCACCGAGAATCACGCCGCCGATGATGCCGGCAGACTCCTTTTCTGCGCGGTTTTTTTCGAGGGCCGCTGGGTCGTAATCCAACTTGTCTGTGTCAGTGGCCTGTGCGCCATTTGAGACCAGAAGCGATGGCATCAACAGCGCTGAACTTAAAACGAGTGAAGCCAGAAACGGAGTGGCGTCTTTCCACAAGGGCTTGAGGCGGGTACTTGTCTGCATAATCTTGCTCCTGCCAGGATTTCAGGTGATGGATACGTGTTTCACGTGGGGCTCATTAAACCCGCATCCTGTTACTTTCAAAGGGAGCAAAGGGGGCAATGTGCTGATCAAATATGACCAAACAATGGCATTTGCAAAGGCTCATCCGGAGTCACTGCCTTTCGTCAGAAAATCCGGTATAGTCCCTGCGGGTTCAGGATTGCCTGAGTCTTAGACACTGTCATCCGGAAGCGGGGGAGTCTTGAGAGATGGGCCGAAGAATTGCGATCGTCGAGGATGAAGCCGCCATCCGCGACAACTATAGCGATGTGCTGCGCAAACAAGGGTATGAGGTGCTGGCCTTCCCGAGTCGCAGAATGGCACAGGTGGCTTTTGATACCCGGCTGCCGGATCTGGCGATCATCGACATCGGACTGGAAGATGAAATCGATGGAGGCTTCAAGCTTTGCCAGGCACTGCGTTCCATGTCAGCCACCTTGCCGATTATTTTTCTGACCGCCCGTGACAATGATTTTGATACGGTCAGCGGTTTGCGCATGGGTGCCGATGACTACCTGAGCAAGGACATCAGCCTGCCTCATCTGACGGCCCGCATTGCTGCCCTGTTTCGGCGCCTGGACGCCCTGGAACAACCAACGTCGCCAGACAATCTGCTGGAGCGCGGAAAACTCCAGATGGACCTGAGCCGGCTCACGGTAAGTTGGGCGGGCCATGGCATCCCGCTTACCGTCACGGAATTCTGGATGCTGCATGCCCTGGTCAAATACCCAGGTCATGTCAAAAGCCGGGACGCGCTGATGCAGGAGTCAAAAATCTTTGTGGATAACAGCACCATTACATCCCATGTCAAAAGAATCCGCCGCAAGTTCATACAGGCCGATGATGGTTTTGATTGCATAGAAACTGTCTACGGCATGGGTTATCGTTGGAATACCACCCCCTGATCAAATCTCCGGGCAATGGCAGAGCTATTTAAAAACAGATTCGGTATTCGTTCCAAGCTGCTGTTCATGGCGAGCTTTCTGCTGATCATTCCCTGGCTGGGATACCGTTACATTCTGGAAATGGAGCAGTATTTGAGCCGGGGTCAGGAACAGACTGTGCTGGGCATGGCCCAGGCCCTGGCAACCGCCCTGAATGAACGCCCCGAGCTCTTCAACGAAAGCAGTTTCAGCCGCGCCCAGAAAAGCCAGGACCTTTACGTCTACCCGGTTTTCTACAATCTGGAAATCGATGACAGAAGCCTGCTCGACTGGCGTGATTATCAGCAGTATGAGCAGCTTTACCGCGAATCCAGCACGTCCCCCAACCCGCAGAACCAGTTCACCAGTTTTCGTAGCGGCAACAATCCCGGGGATGCGCTCGCTTTTCGCCACATGGTCGGGGAGTATAACCGTTCGCTGTATGCCTACTTCAAGGTGCAGGACAAGCACCAGGTATTTCGGGCCCGTGGCAGCTTGCGGGTGGATCGCAGTGATTCCCTGCGCATTGCCATGGTGAATCGGGACGGGGTCTTCGAACGCTATGTGATTGCTCCCTATGGCAGTGAATATATCTATCCCTATCGGATTGGCTCGGATATTGGTGATGTGTCGGCGCTGGAGTATGAACCGCGCATCACGGGGCGCTGGAATCTGACCGGAGACGGTTATGAGATTGAATTGCGAATGCCGCTCGACATGCTGGGAGAAAGACTGGGAATGGCGATTTATGACGTCGATGATCCTGAAACCCGCGCGCTGTCGGCCATCGTCTCGACGTCGGGAATCAATGCGCCGGAGTTTCTGGGCACCTTGCGCAGGCCGACACCGGAAATCGACCGTATCGTGGCCGGCATGGGTCATACCAATTCCCGGATTCAGGTCGTGGATCGTGACCAGAGGGTTCTGCTGAGTGTCGGGGACATCCAGACCGCAACGGGCCTGGCGCTGGTGGATGAAAGTGAAAAACCGGCTTCCGGCGCCTGGCAATGGATCGAGGACAGGATTCTGCATCCCGTTTATTACCAGCTTCTTACCAAACCAACCAGCACCTTTATTGATGAGCTGTATCGCGGTGGCACGCTGGCGGGGGAGCATGTATTGGCGGCTCTGGAGGGCAGGCCGAGCACGCGTTTTCGTACCCTGCCCGACAGCAAAACACGGATTCTGGAAGCCGCCTATCCCATTGTGGCAGGCAATGAAGTTCTGGGCACCGTTGTCGTCGACCAGAACATGAACGGCATCAGAACCTTCCGGAACCAGGCTCTGGAAACGCTGTTTGATACCATGCTGGCGATTTTGCTGTTGGTGATGCTGACCCTGTTTATTTTTGCCTCCAGTCTGTCCGGTCGCATTCGCGGTCTCCGGAATCAGGCGGAGAAGATCATCGATGCCAGTGGCCGCCTCAGCAATACCATCATGCCGTCCAGAAGCGCCGATGAAATCGGTGACCTTTCCCGCAGCTTTGCCAATATTGTCGAACGTCTCAGCCAGTACACCCACTATCTGGAAAACATGTCCTCACGCTTGTCGCATGAGTTGCGAACACCTGTAACGGTGGTCAGATCCTCCCTCGAAAACCTGGGGATGCTGGAGCAGAACCAGGAAGCGGCAAAATACATTCAACGGGCTGAGGAGGGCATCAAGCGGCTCAACCTGATCCTGACCAACATGAGTGAGGCTTCCCGGCTGGAGCAGATATTGCAGGCTTCCGACAAGGAACAGCTGGATTTGACGCAGGTGATAAGTGGCAGCATGGAAGGCTATGCCCAGGTCTATCCCGAGGTCTGTTTCAACAACCGGATCAGTGGGTCTGCGGTGATCATTCTGGGGGTTGCCGACTATCTTGCCCAACTGATGGACAAGTTGATCGCCAATGCCGTGGAGTTCTCCCATGCCGGTCAGCCGATTTATGTGGAGTGTTATGCAGAGAAGACAGAAGCAGTAATTACCGTAAGAAATTCAGGGCCTTATCTGGCTGAAGCGATGAAAGACCGGATTTTTGATTCCATGGTGTCCGTGCGTCCGGAAGGCAAGCAGGCACAGCCTCATCTGGGCATGGGTCTGCACATTGCCCGGATCATCACCGAGTTTCACGGGGCTTATATTTTTGCTGACAATCTGCTGGAGGAGGAGGGGGTGATCGTGTGCTTGCGATTGCCCTTGTACAACCCGGGAAAGGCCGCAAAATAAGCCCTGAAAAAAATGGTTGTGCTGCGTGAATGTCAAGACTATTATCCGCCCTGAATTTGCTGCCAGGGAGTCTCTCCGGCACAGGCACAGCAAAGACTCCCGGCTGAATTTGTGAGGTTTCAGGCCCTATGAACATGATTCAGTCCCTTCTTTCAAACCCCGAAGAAAAAATCGACACCCGTATCGTCAAGGAGGACTATCGCAACTACGATCTGGTTGCGCGTTACTGGGAATACGGCTACCGGGGCAAAATCTGGAAAAATCGTAAAAGTGTCGAAGATATTGACGCCGTGGACAATGAAGGCATCGATGAGCTGTTACAGAAGCTGCGGACACGGGTTGATGAACTGATCGAGGCCAAACGCAAGGCGCGCAGGAACAAGGCGCCCACCCAGGTGGAATTCAATACCAGCCTGAAGTCACTGGAGACCAAAATCAGCCTGTCTGAACGACAGGTTCTCAAGGCCCACGCGGCGGCTGTCGGCGCGGCCATGACCTTGGACAAGGCACAGCGGCTCGGCGATTTTTTTTCGCCGTCGGCTGCGCTGCTGATGTACTCCGGTCTTGCCCGCAGGCTTTGTGAAGAATTGGCCTATACGCCGTCCGCAGCCAGGGGCCTGGACGCGACGCTCAGTATCCTGCTGGCAGAAATCCGTGAACAGGGCAGTGTTCTGGTTCTCAACGACATGGCGGTCACTGCCATCATGCAGAGCAATTGGTAGGCAGACAGGAGCCCAGCATGGGTCTTGAACCTTGGACATAGAATTACTCAAGACCTTTCTTGAAGTCCAGAAAACCAGGCACTTTGGCCTGGCAGCAGAGAACCTGTTTCTGACTCAGGCCGCCGTCAGTGCCCGCATCAAACAGCTGGAAAGGATACTGGGTGCCCCGCTGTTTACCCGCTACCGCAATAATCTGCAACTGACGGCCACCGGCGAGCGGCTGATCAGCCATGCCGAAGGCATGTTGTTGTCCTGGGAGAAAGCCCGGCAGGATCTGAGCCTCAAGAAAAATCGTAAAGTTCCGCTGGAAATAGGCGCTCCCCTTGGTTTGTGGGACCTGATCCTGCAGGAGCGCCTGCCATCGGTTTATGATGAGCTCAAGCATGTTTTGCTGCAAGCCGTGTCTCATGGTGAAGAAACCCTGATCAGGCGCTTGATGGAGCGCAGAATGGATATTGCACTGCTGTATGATGCCGCCAAAAATTCTGAATTGCTGTCCATTCCAGCTGCCAGTGGCGAACTGATCCTGGTGAGCAGTGAGCCTGACATCAGCCCGGAAGACGCCATCAACCGCAACTACATAGCAGTGGACTGGGGTCTCTCCTTCACTATCCATCAAGAACAACTGTTCCCCGACCCGGAGCCGCCGATTCTGCATACCAGCCTGGCGCGCATGGCCCTGGACTTCATGCAGCTCAGAACCGGCAGTGCGTATCTGCCCGGCATCCTGCTGGAGAACGGGCCGGGGCAGGCCTTGCATCGGGTTGCCGGTGCGCCGGTGATTACCCGAACAGTGTTTGCTGTCTACCACCGTGAAAATCGCTACTCGACAGAACTGGAACGTATCATTGACATTCTGCGGGGAGATCGACAGCAGGCCGCTGTCGGGGTCTGTGGTCTTTCTGACGAGTCTGGAGAAATCTAAAGAGCCTGGCAGAATTTTGAACCTGGGCTAGACTGCTCTCTAATTGAAATCGTGCAAGGATGCCTGCGATGAATTGTGTTGAACTGTTCTGTCGTTTTCCCGAATCGACAAAATCTGCATCTGTCAAATCCCAACCTGGCAAGTCCCAACCTGACAAAATCGCTTTGTCCGAGCTTGCCGGAGCCAGCCCCGGCACAAGTCTCACCAATTCGGAACTGTCCTGGCGTGTGCGGGCACTGGCTGACGAACTTTCGGCCAGGGGCATCATGCCAGGGGATCGGCTGCTGATATTTTCAGGCTTGTGCATCGATGGTCTCGTGGCCATTCTCGCGGCGTGGGTGCTGGGGGCTGTCCCGGTGCCACTGGCAAGCGATGAAAATACCGGCAATTTACGAATGCTGCTTGCAAACCTGGCCCCGGCCTGCTGCTTCTTTGCTGTTGACGATGATGCCCTGGCCGAGTCCCTGCCTGGTTTTTTTTGGCGGCGGGCAGTGAACATTGCCGGTCTTCTGGCGTTGCGGTCCAGCCAGGCCGCGGATGCTGCTCCGCATGCTCACAGCCCGGGCGGCATCTTCAATGCCGACAATGATCATCCCGCGTTGCTGTTGCTTTCTTCGGGATCACAGGGACAAGCCAAGCAGATATGCTACAGCCACCAACAATTGCAGATATTCATGCAGCATCACGATTTTCTATATCGACAGTATTCAGATCATGCCCGATCTGAGGTTTTCGCCAGCGACCTGCTGAGCTCTTTGCCCCTGAGTCATCTGGGAGGACTGGCCTTTTGCCTGCAGGCCCTGATGATGGGAAGAACCCTGCATCTGATGAAAACATTTCTGCCGGCGGCATACCTGGCGGCCTTGTTGCGTCTGCGCATCGTCCTGATCATGCTGGTGCCGGTGATGGCGGAGAGTCTGTTGATGGCAGTTGCGGAAACCCGGCAGGTCCCCGCCAGCTTGCGGCATTGCCTGCTGGTTGGTGAACCCTGCGCAACAGAGCGCATGGTACTCATTGCCGACGCCCTGGATGCAGGCGTGTATTCGGCTTATGGACTCACCGAATGTATTACCGGCATCGGCCACAGTCGGCATCTGATCGAAAGCAGGAAGGTGCCGGTGGCGAGCTGTGGCAGACAGCTTTTCGGAAGCCTGAAATTGATGACCTCCGACGGTCGTGACAGCGGGGACTTCGGCGAACTCTGGGTAAAGAATCCTACCGTGTTTTGCTGCTACCAGGATGCCCGGCTCAACCGGGAACGTTTGCAGCAGGGCTGGTTCAATACGGGCGATCTGTTTTACCGGGATGGGGATGGCAATTTTTTTCATCGTGGCCGCAGTGACGACATGTTTGTCGTGAATGGAAAAAATATCCATCCGAAGGAGATTGAAAATGTTCTGGACAATTTTCCCCTCATTGCACAATCGGTAGCCGCTCCGCTGTGCAGGGAAAATGGCAGTACATTTGTGGCCGCCATGCTGCAACTGCATGAGCATGACTGGCCTGCCGATGCCGCAGAGCACAAGAAGGTTGAGCAGGACGTTCTTGCGTATTATTTGCAGCACGGCAGCAGCCATGGTGCACCGGGCTGGCTGCTGCTGACGAAAGAATTGCCCCGGCTGGTTTCCGGGAAAATTGACAGGCAAGCCTGCCGATGGCAATTACAGGAGAATTATGAAACTAGCGCAAGGCAGCCGAAACAGGCGGGGAGAGCATCATGAGGACCTCCATGGCCGTAATGTCTGACCTCAATGCAGAGATAGAATCGGTGATTCATGAGGTATGGGCCGATGTCCTGCAACTCGACAAAGAGGCCTTTTCGCTGACAGACAATTTTTTTCTGCTGGGAGGAAATTCCCTGCAGTTGCAACAGGTTCTGTCGAGGCT
>JAVVEZ010000153.1:0-2116 GCA_032250895.1 Pseudomonadales bacterium
ACCAATGTGGGGAAGTCGCAGGCCGATTGGTTTCTACGGCGCAGGCTCCTAGGAGTCTGTCAGGCTCCTGGGAGCCTATCGGACTCAACCGACGATCCTGATTCAAGACATGAGCTCATGACTTTATACCGCTCTTCGCCCATCCTGTTGTCAGCGCTGACCTGCCTGTTGCTATCCGCCTGCGCTCAGCAGGGCGCACAGCAGGCCGCCCGGCAGACAGTGCTGCAAACCCGCCTGGCTGCGCCTGTGGATTTTTCCGGCTCCTGGGAACGAAACTATCAGCTGGGTGATCAGTTCGAGGAAGAACTCAATTTTATGTATTTCGACCTCAGCCGTTCTGCACAGCGCTCGTCCCAGTCAGACAGCAGTTTCGGGGGCGTGCAGGCAGGTTCGTTCAACTCCATGCTGGCACTGGCCCGCATGGCCGATGAAATCACCCGTTCACCCACGCTGGAAATCACCCAGAGCGACGCCAGCATGCGCGTGCGCCGGCCGGAGGAATTCGCCCTGGCCTGCAATTTCCGGGAAAACAATCTGACAGCCCAGTCCAACCCTTATGGTATAGAGCAATGCGGCTGGGATGCCGATCGCATGATTTTCCATATCAGCCTGCCTGGCAGCCTGACCATTCTGCACCGCTTTACCCTGTCCGAGGATCAGCAGCAACTGAATATCACCACCACGCTGAGTTCACGCTATGCGCCCAGCCCTTTTACACTGAGCCGTTACTATGTACGCTATCATCAGCGTCCCGACGAATTTGACTGCACCCTGACCCTGACCCGCAATAAGGTTTGCACCCAGCGCACCAATAATTGAGGAAGCCCTGAAAAGTTGATGTCCCCGCTGTTCTGTCAATCCGCCAATGCTGCCAAACCCGGCACCCTGAAAAGTCTCTGGACCAGAGCGCTTGCCTGGGCCTGGCTGGTGCTCGTTTCCCTGCTGCCCGGACCCACCCTGCTCGCGCAGACCTCTGCTTCCACCGACACGGCCTATCTGGATGTCAGCCTCAGCGTCTTCAAAACCAATATCCCGGAAACTGAACGGGAGCAGCTGGCTGCAGGCATCTACCCCAGGATACGCCAGGCAGAAGCCCGCTACATCCCCTTTTATCTGCGCGAGAACCTGGCCGCCAGCATGCGCTGGGGGGCCGTGCGGGTCATGCCGGAGGAGGACCCCGGTGCCGAACTGCTGATCTCCGGCGAGATCATCGAATCCAGGGGCAACACCCTGATCCTGCACATTACGGCACGGGACAGTCGCAATCATGAATGGTTGAATAAAACCTATCAGGACACCACGCCGGTATTTGCCGAACAGCTCAACGACAAGGCCCTGTATGATCCCTTTCAAAGCCTCTATCGCCAGGTGATCAGCGAACTGGAAGCAAAGCTGGCCAGTCTCGACCAGGCTGAAATCGCCCTCATCAAGAACCTGGCCATGCTTCGCTATGCCAGCGGTCTGGCGCCGGAAACCTTTGCCTCTTTCGTGCAAACCCAGCCGGATGGCAGCCTGAGCTATGCCCGTCTGCCGGCCGCCAATGATCCGCTGTTTGAACGGGTCAAGGCCATCCGCAACCATGAGTACCTGTTCGTCGATACCGTTGACGAGCAGTACCGCACATATTTCCAGACCATGAAACCGGTTTATGATCTCTGGCGGCAGTACAACCAGGACCAAAGCCAGCAACTGGATGACTTCGAAACACGCCGGCAGAACCGCAGCAACACCGAAGCCGCCGGTACTTACGAGGCCTACCGGCGAAGTTATCGCAATTTCAGTTTCAGGAAGCTGGAGGATCAGTATCTGGAAGAACTTGCCCAGGGTTTTGACAACGAACTGAAACCCAACACCCTTGACCTGGAAGACAGCGTCGTCAATCTCAGTGGCACACTCGAAGCACAATATGCCGAGTGGCAGGATATTCTCAAATCTTTTTACCTGCTGGAAACGGGCGCCGCCCCCGATAAATAGGAAACCCGGAAATTCTGGTATTCATGTGCAGTGTTTACCGGGTAAAATGCCGCCCTAACAGTTTGTTGAAAAAGTCCATCCATGGACTTTTGCAAGCCGGTTTGTGGCACATGTCCGCAAACCGGGCACGACAAATCAATCA